>DASUVU010000079.1:0-5707 GCA_036378815.1 Agromyces sp.
GATGCCGCGTTCATGGACCCGCGTCGGTTCGCCGCCTGAGCTCCGCGCGGTCGGCGGCGAGGCAAGCTCACGCGGCCGCCAACGCGGACTCGACCCACGCCCGCAACCTTGGGGCGGGAACCGCGCCGACCTGACGCGACACCTCGACGCCGTCGCGATAGAGCAGCAGCGTGGGGATCGCCGTCACGTTGTGCCGCCGTGAGACGACGGGCGAGCGGTCGGCGTCGACCTTGACGACCTTCAAACGGCCGGCGAGCTCGCGAGAGAGCTGCTCGACGACGGGCGCGATCGCTCGGCACGGCGCGCACCACACTGCCCAGACATCGACGAGCACCAGCATGCGGCTCGCGACGGCCTCATCGAAGGTCGGGTCACTCGCCTCGACGAGCCAGGGAAGATCGGCATGGCAGTTGGAGCATCGAACGCGCCCGAGTCCGGCGAACGGCACGCGATTGCGGGTGCCGCACGAGGGGCACGTGACGACCTTTCCGGGTTGCGCGCTCGGGGCCATACCGCACAGCCTAGGATGCCGGGCCGCGGATGTTCAGGTGCCGGCGAAGTGGGCGACCTGCTCGACGACCAGGACGCCGGCCAGCACGACCATCGCCGCGCCCGACACTCGCGAGACGACCCGCATCGCCGACGGCCGCGATCGCAGCACCGCCTTCGCGCCCATGCCGACGACCGAGTAGACGAGCGCGCAGCTCGCGACGAACACGAGGCCGAGCACGGCGAGCTGCACCTGAAGCGGCCACGCGCCAGCCCGGTCGGTGAACTGCGGCAGCAACACGACCAGCACCAGGAGTCCCTTCGGATTGAGTCCGCTGACTCCGGTGCCCTGCGCGAATCGGCGCCACGGCCGGGCATCCGTCGCTCCGGCTGCGGCGCCTTCTCCTGCTGCGGCGCCGGCACCGGCGACGACCACGGGCGGATGCCGCAGGACGCGGGTGCCGAGGTACGCGAGATACGCCGCGGCGACGAGCGTGAGGACGACGAGTACCCACGGCACGGCAGCGACGACGGCGCCGACCCCGATCGCGACGGCGGCCACGACGGCGACGTATCCGACGAGGATGCCCCCGAGAGCAGGAACGATCGTACGATCGCGCAGCCCCGCACCGAGGATGTAGGCCCAGTCGGGGCCAGGCACCAGCACCATGAGCATCAACATGCCCGACGCCGCCAGCAGGAGTTGCAGGTCCATGCGCGTGCCTTTCTCGTTCGACACGACGAACCTAGGCGCGATCGGCCGGAATAGGCTTGCGTCTTCGTCCACCGGATGCCGCTCCGGTGGAAGAATTCACTCCATGGACGCCATCGACCGGAAAATCCTTGCCGAACTGCAGCAGGACGGCCGGCTGAGCCTCACCGATCTCGCCGAACGCGTGCAGCTCAGCATGTCGCCGACGCACCGCCGACTGCGCGCGCTCGAGGCATCCGGAGCCATCACCGGCTACCGAGCCGTCATCGATCCCGCGGCGGTCGGGCTCGGCTTCGGCGCCCTCGTGTTCGTCACGATGGACCAGGCGAACCGGGCCACCGTCGCCGCGTGCGATGCCGCCGTGGCCGAGGTGCCGGAGGTGATCCAGGCGCTGCGACTCTTCGGCGACCCCGACTACCTGCTCCGCGTCGCGGTGCCC
Organism: Agromyces sp.; assembly: GCA_036378815.1. Classification (GTDB taxonomy): domain Bacteria; phylum Actinomycetota; class Actinomycetes; order Actinomycetales; family Microbacteriaceae; genus Agromyces. Next base: position 1,641 of record DASUVU010000079.1, read on the forward strand.
GACCTCCACGCGTACGAGCGACTCTGGGACGAGAGACTCTCGGCGCTGCCGGGCGTGCGCCGCGTCGAGTCGACCCTCGTCATGAAGACCGTGGTCGACGACCGGCCGCTGCCGATCTGATCTCAGGGCGCGGTCGTGCGAGCCGGCAGCCGTGGCACGACGCCGCGCGCGGGCGTAGCGTGAGCGGCGGAGCACCGGCCCGACGAGGGGACTGTCGATGGCGAACGACGCGGACGAATCCCACCGGGTCGCGGTCGCGGCATCCGACCGGGATCCATCTCGCGCGCACTGGATGGAGCTGTTCTTCGACCTCATCTTCGTCGCCCTCGTCGGCCAGCTCGCACACGGAATCCACGAGCACCCGTCGACGTCGACGTTGCTGCTCTTCGTGGCGCTGTTCGCCTCGGTGTGGTGGTCGTGGGTCAACCTGACGTTCGCCGTGAACGTGATGCCATGGCTCACGCGACGTCAGCTCTCGGCGGTGATGCTCGCCGCCATGTTCGCGGTCGGGGCGATCGCCGTCGCCGCGCCCGAGGCGACCGGCGAGCGCGCATGGCTGTTCGCGGCCGGCAACGCGGCACTCCGGCTGGTGCTGCTGGGCCTGTGGGTCACGCAGTCGTGGAGCAGCGGAGGCACGGCGTCGCACATCCGCGTGCTCGTCTACAACGGGCTGACCGCCGTCATCTGGCTCGTCTCGATCTGGGTGCCGCAGCCGTGGAACTTCATGCTCTGGGGTCTCGTCATCGTCGTCGAGGTGGCCCTCCTCATCACCAGCAGCCGCAGCTGGGCAGCCCGGGTGCTGCCGAACATGAACACCGAGCACCTCTCGGAGCGATTCGGCCTCCTCGTCGTCATCGTGCTCGGCGAATCGGTGCTCACCGGCGTCGGTGCCCTGAACGAGTCGTGGAGCGTCGCCGCGGGGATCGCCGCCATCCTCGGCCTCGGCGTCATCGCACTGCTCGCCTGGTCGTTCTTCATCTACGGGACTGACGCGATGAGTGAGGGGCTCGAGCGGTTGCGCGAGGCCGGCGACTTCCGCGGCATCCGCACCACCGTCGGCTTCCTTCCGTTCCTCATCGTGGTCGGTGTCACCGCGATCTCGGGGGCGATCAGCAGTGCGATCCAGCATCCCGACGAGCCACTCCCCCAAGCGTCGGCGATCGCGCTCTGCGGCGGCATCGCGATCTTCTACGCGACCAACGCACTGGTCTCACTGCGCTTCGGTCGGTCTCTGCGAGAGGTGCTCGGCTGGGCGATCCCTGCGCTCGTGCTCGCGCTGGCGCTCGGTCTCGTGACGATGGTGGCGGATGCCGCGGTCGCGATCGGTGCCGCTGCGGCCGTGCTCGTCGTCATCGTCACGATCGCGGAGGCCAGGAGTCGGCGACAGCCCATCGTGGGCTGATCGGCGAGAATGCCGCGGTGTAGTCTGGCCGCATTTCCGAGGATCGGGCGAGGAGCGACCATGCCTCCCGAAACGTCGACACCGGGTCGTCTCGTGCATGTCGTGGGTGCCGGGCCCGTGGGCCTGATGATGGCAGCGCTGCTGCAGACCATGGGCGACTACCACATCAGGTTGTATGAGAAACGTCCGAGCTACACGCGCACGCGCATGGTCCGGCTCGACAGCTACCTCGTCGCGGACTCGATCGAGAGCTACTGCATCGACTACATCGACGACGAGAACGTCAAGGCCGTCTTCGATCGCACCGACCTCGAGGCCGGCGTCGCCTCCCGGGAGTCGATCGCACCCGACCTTCGCGCGCTGCTCCTGGAGTGGACGCTCGGGTTCTGCCCGCTCAACAACATCGAGGAGGCGCTCAGCGACCTGATCGAGCGGCGCGGGACGAACACGGTCGAACGCGTCGCCGGCCTGCTGACGCCTGACGACGCGCTCGCGATGGTGGGTCCCGATGACATCCTCATCGACTGCACGGGGTGCAAGTCGCTGCTGCGCGACCGCCTCACGCCTGAGTCGGGAGCCGAGGGCCGCCGAGCCGATGGCACGGAGCGCGCCGATGAGGACGCGAACCTCTTCACGGTGCGCCTCGAGTATGCGCTGGTGATCACGTTCCTCTACAGCCGCAACTACGTCTGCAACGAGTACTGCAAGTACTACAAGAACGCCGAGAACACGAGCTACAAGTTCATCCCGGCGGTGCACCGCACCTACTACGACCAGGAGATCAGCCACGTCACGGGCATCGTGAACATCACGGAGGACGAGTACCGGTCGATGCCGCCGCGATTCGACAGCGCGTGGCTCCGGGCCAACCTGCCGGGCGTGACAGCGTCGATGGACCGGTTCATCGAACGGGTCACGAGCGAGACGGGCGGCGAGATCATCGGCGAACTCGAGGCCATCGGCATCCCACTCGACCTCTACCACGCGCGCAACGTGACGGGCCGACGGCTGCGCGAGCTCTCAGCGGCCGACCACCCGTTCTCGGGCGCGCCCGTGTTCCTGGCCGGCGATTCGGCGATCGGCTCGCCGTACTTCCAGTCGATCTCGCTCGGGTTCGAGTGCGCGATGTTCCTCGCCGGACTCATCGAGCAGCGCCTGTCGCCGCAGGAGCAGTTCGACCGCTACGAGAACTTCATGTACAAGCAGTGGCTGCGGGTCTACATGCGCAGCAAGATGATCAAGCACAACAAGGACCTGTTCGAGACGCTCGACGACACCTACGCGCTGCTCGAGAAACTCCACATCTACTGAGTCGGAGCGGTCGTGCAGTGAGCCGGAGCGGTCGTCCGAGGCGGGGCGCGAAGAGCGTTGTCTCTTCGCAGATGGCGGGCACTTCGGCACTCCGGCACTTCGGCACCGGCTCCCGAAGGTGAGCAGTGTCTCGGCCAGGCCGATCCCGGCAGCACGCAGGATGGAAGATCCACCCCGGTCTTCGCGTTGGCTCCAGCATGAGAGCGATCGCGTATTCCGAGACCGGCCCGTCCTCCGTCCTCCGCATCGTCGACCGGGACGTTCCCGAACCCGCCGGCGGCGAGGTACGGGTGCGCGTCGTCGTGTCGGGCGTGAACCCGACCGATTGGAAGGCGCGAGCCGGCGCTCGGGCCGGTCGGCCGGCCCCATTCTCCGAAGTCGTGCCGAACCAGGACGGTGCCGGCGTCATCGACGCCGTCGGCGACGGCGTCACCGGGTTCGAGGTCGGTGATCGCGTGTGGGTGTTCCTCGCCGCCCACGAGCGACCCACGGGCACCGCGCAGGAGTTCACCGTGCTGCCGACCGCTCGCGTCGTGCACTTGCCGGATGCCGCGAGCTTCGACCTCGGGGCATCCCTCGGCGTTCCCGCCATGACCGCGCACCGAGCGCTGACCGTGCACGAGGGCGGACCCACGCGACTCTCGCCCGGTGCGCTCGATGGACGCACGGTGCTCGTCGCGGGTGGCGCCGGCGCGGTCGGGCACGCGGCGATCCAGCTCGCGCGCTGGGCGGGCGCCCGCGTCATCACCACGGTGAGCTCGCCCGAGAAGGCTGCCCTCGCGACCGCCGCGGGTGCTCACCACGTCGTGAACTACCGAACGGATGACGCGGCGAAGGCCATTCGCGCCATCGCGCCCGACGGCGTCGACCAGGTCGTCGAGGTCTCCCCCGCCCGTAACGCCGAGCTCAACGCGCGCGTCATCGCCAACCACGGCTCGATCTCGGTGTACGCGACCGACGGCGGCGCCGAGCTGATCCTCGACGTGCGCCGGCATTTCTCACTCAACGTGCGCTATCAGTTCCTCCTGCTCTACACCGTCGGCGACGCCCCGCTCGCGGCCGCCGCCGCCGACGTCACGCGTGCCGTCGCCGACGGGGCGCTCCCCGTCGGCGAGGACGCCGGGCTGCCACTCGCCCGGTTCCCGCTCGAGGGCACCGCCGCCGCGCACGATGCGGTCGAAGCGAGCACGGTCGGCAAGGTGCTCATCGACGTCGCATCGGACGCCGGGGGCGGACTGCTGGGCTGACCGGCCGTCCGCCTCGGGCGTGGCAGGTGGTCCCGCCCGCTGGGATCGGCGAGACTGGCGCAGTGCTCCACGTCAGGCTGATCGTCCCGCCCGATCTCCGCGATGCG
>DASUVU010000080.1:0-5747 GCA_036378815.1 Agromyces sp.
ACGCGGTTGCCGAGCGCGACCAGGGCGTTGGCCAGTGGCCCGAGCAGCACGCGGAGGAAGTGCACGAGCGGCGCCGTGAGGCGGAGCACTCCGGCGGCGTGGGCACGACCGACGCTGCGCGGACTCGCGCCGACGAGCACGAACGACACCGCCGTCATGATGAGCGCCGAGTAGAGCAGCACGAGCCAGACGTTGTCGAGGAACGACGCGAACGCGAGCGTGACGAGCACGGCGGCCGTCGTCTCGGCGATGATCCGCACGAAGTTGACGGCGTTGATGTGCGCACCCGTGTCGTCGGCGATCGCGAGAAGCGAGCGCCGGGCCCGCGAGCCGAGCGCCAGGTCGGTGATGTCCGCCCTGCTGGTGACGCCGATGGCGGAGTCGATGGCCGCCATCAGACCGCCGAATGCGACGAGCACGAAGGCCGCGCCGATGAAGAGCCACGGCTGCATGATCAGCGTCGACGCTCCTGCATCGCGAAGCCGACGAGCACATCGCGCTGGATGCCGAACATCTCCCGCTCCTCGGCGGGTTCGGCGTGATCGAAGCCGAGCAGGTGCAGGATACCGTGCGTCGTGAGCAGCAGCAGTTCGTCCATGAGCGGATGTCCCGCCGTGCGGGCCTGCGTCTCGGCGACCTGCGGGCACAGCACGACGTCGCCGAGCAGGCCGGGCGGTGCGGGCTGGTCCTCGGTGCCGGGGCGCAGCTCGTCCATCGGGAAGCTCAGCACGTCGGTGGGACCCGGTTCGTCCATCCACTGCACGTGGAGCTGCTCCATCGCGCCCTCGTCGACGAGCACGATGGCGAGTTCGGCGTCGGGATGCACGTGCATCGCGTCGAGCGCGTATACGGCGAGACGCTGCAGCGCGGCCTCGTCGACCTCGATGCCCGACTCGTTGTTGACCTCGATGCTCACGCCTTGCCCTTTCGCGGCAGGTGGTCTCGCGGTGCGTTGCCGCGCCGCTCGGCGCGATTCGCGAACTCGCGCGCCTGCTCGCGCTCGAAGCGCTGCGCCTGCTGGCGCTGGTCGTACTCCGTGTAGGCGTCGACGATCCGGCCCACGAGCGAATGGCGGACGACGTCGTCGCTCGTGAGGCGGGAGAAGTGGATGTCGTCGACGTCCTGCAGGATGCGCGTGACGAGCCGAAGCCCGCTGGCTCCGCCGGGAAGGTCGATCTGGGTGATGTCGCCGGTGACGACCATCTTCGACCCGAATCCGAGCCGGGTCAGGAACATCTTCATCTGCTCGGGGGTGGTGTTCTGCGCCTCGTCGAGCACGACGAAGGAGTCGTTCAGCGTGTTGTGGGTGACGAGGAAATCGTCTGTGACGTACAGCGAGTCACCTGCAGCAACTTGGATGCAGACAGTCTCCGCCTCCCCGAGCGGCACGATCTCGTGAACGTAGCGCTGCGGCCGTCCGGCCTGCTCCGACGAATAGCGATTCCGCTTGCGTGTCAGCCGGAACGGCTCCACTCCGGCCGGCAGACGGATGTCGAGTACATACGCGTCATGACGGTACGTCACGGGGCGCCCACTCGCGCGTCCCGGCGTCCGACCGTCGGCTGGCCGCGTGCGAACATAGGCAATCCCGCCGAGCGAGCGGACCAGCTGCACGACGTCCTCACACAGCCTGGGGGAGGTCGTGCTGTATTGCACGCGACAGGTACGTCCACGCTGCACCACCGGCCCGCCATCAGTGTCGAGAAGACCCTGCAGCAGTGCGAGCCGAACGTCGACGGAGTTCGTGAGGTAGTCCGATGGGATGAACTTCGTTGCGGAAGTGGTGCCGTCGAGGCCGAGTTCCCGGATCGCCGCAGTCACCGGATTGGTCACGATCACGCCGCCGCGCCCGCCGCCCGTCCGATTCAGCACGTAGTCGTACCTGCCTTTGTGCGTCACCGTGACGCCTGGAAGACAGGCTTCCAGGCGGTCGACCAGTTCGACGTCGGCTGTGCAGAAGGACGGCGTGGTCGCGCACGTGATGCTTCCGTCGCCGAGCAGCAGCCCGAGCGCGTACGGATCCAACGGAACCTCTCGCTCCGGCATCTGCACGGGTTGGACGATCGGCAACTCGAACCTGTGGAAGTGGTTCTGGCGAAGTCGGCCGATCATCTCCGAGGTCTGCATGACGCGTGATTTTCCACGTCTCTTGTCATCCCGCGTCGTGACGGTCCACAGATGCTCACCACAGCAACGTGTGGACGCGCCGTCCTGCGAACTGACGCGGTATATGGGCTTGCGCCCCTGGGGAAACACTCCGAGCACGGGCGTCGGCGTGCCGTTCGCGCCGACCACCAGATCGCCGACCTTCAGCGAACCGATCGGGACGAACCCATCCGGCGTGAGAACCTGCGCATCCAGTGGTTGTGCGCGCCCTCGCATGTACGCGAGCGGAGCGACCTCGACGGTGCCGGCGGCGAGGAGCTTCGGCACCATCTCGGGGTCCATCATCTCGTTCAGCGCGTCGTAGAGCGGTCGCAGGTACGGGTCGATCTTGTCGGTGAGCGTGCCGGGCAGGAACCCGAGCCGCTCCCCCGCCTCCACCGCCGGGCGGGTCAGGATGATGCGGTTGACCTCCTTGCGCTGCAGCGCCTGCACGGCCTTGGCCATGGCGAGGTAGGTCTTGCCCGTACCGGCGGGACCGATGCCGAACACGATCGTGTGATCGTCGATCGCATCGACGTACTCGCGCTGGCCCTCGGTCTTCGGGCGAATGGTCCTGCCACGGGCGGACACGATGACCTGCCCGAGCAGTTCGGACGGCTTGGCGTTGGGATCGGCGTCGAGCATTCGGGCCGAGCTCCTCACTTCGGTGGGTGTCGGGTCCTGGCCGGCTCTCACGAGCTCCAGGAGTTCTTCGATGAGACGGCGCACGCGCGTGCGATCGTCGAGGTCGCCGCGGATGGCGATCTCATTGCCGCGGACATGCACCTCCACGTCGGGGTACTGGTGCTGGATGGACGTCAGCAGCCGGTCTTGCGGGCCCAGTAGCCGTACCATGGCGACCCCGTCGACCCGGAGCCGTTCCTCGTCGTCGCGAACGGGCTGCGGCTCAGCCGAATCGAAGGCCTGCGGATCAGCCGGCAAGCGATCCCTCCCCGAGGCCGCCCGCGAGAACGTGGGCGTGCACGTGGAACACGGTCTGGCCGGCGCCGCCACCGGTGTTGAACACCAGCCGGAAGTCGCCGTCGGCGAGGTCGGCGGCCACGTCGCGAGCGACCGCGACGAGCTCGGCGAGCAGTGCGGGATCGCCCTGCGCGAGTTCGACGACGTCACGATACTGCGCGTGCTTCGGCGTCACGACCACATGTACGGGCGCCTTCGGAGCGATGTCGTGGAACGCGATGACACGGTCGTTCTCGGCCACGATGTCGGCGGGGATCTCACGCGCAGCGATGCGTTCGAAGATCGTGCGCTCGGCACCGGATTCCGTCATTCCTCCATCGTAGCGATGGATGCGTCACCACCGCCCGAGTGCGGTGTTCAGCACGGCGATCGCCGCGGGGCCGGCCGTCGAGGTGCGGAGCACGGATGCCCCGAGCCGTACGCTCTGGCCACCGGCCGCGACCAGTCGCTCGAGCTCCTCAGGCGCGATGCCGCCCTCGGGGCCCACCACCAGTGCGAGATCGCGGCCATCGAGACGGATCTCGGTGAGCGCGGTCGCTGCGGTCGGCTCCAGCAGCAGCACCCGCAGGCCGGTCAACCGCTCGGGCAACTGGGCCGTGGTCGCGACCGTCGCCACCGACGGCACACGCGACCGGATCGACTGCTTCACCGCTTCCCGCACGATGGCACTCCAGCGCTGCCTACCCTTCTCGGCCTTCGGGCCCTCCCACCGTGAGATGGAACGCGCCGCCGACCACGGCACGACCGCGTCGACGCCGAGCTCGGTCGCAGCCTGCACGGCGAGCTCGTCGCGGTCGCCCTTCGCCAGCGCCTGCACGAGCGTGATCCGCCTGGCCGGCGGCTCCTCGACCACGACCTCCTCGGCCGCGAGCGTCAGCTCGCGAGGGCCCGTCTCGGTCACGACTCCGTGCACGATCGTGCCCCGCCCATCGCCGATCGCGATGCGCTCGCCGCGACGCACGCGGGAGACGGTGACCGCGTGGCGCCCCTCGTCGCCACGCAGCTCCACGACCGTGCCAGGGCCGGCCGACGAGAGGTCGAGCGATTCGTCGAGGTAGAGGTGGCTCACCGCGGCATCCGCCTAACCCAGGAAACGGTCGCGCAGACGCGCGAAGAGCCCCTGGTGGAAGTGGCTGAGCTCGGGTGCCGGCGCCCTCTTCGAGGCCGCGAACTGCTCGATCAGCTGGCGTTCCTTCGTCGAGAGCTTGGTGGGTGTCGCGACCTGCACGCCGATCTTCAGGTCGCCGCGGCCGTTGCCGCGGAGCCGCGTCACGCCGCGATCCCGCACGGTGAGCACCTCACCGCTCTGCAGGCCGGGCCGGAGCTCGACCTCGACGTCGCCGTCGAGCGCCGCCACACGGGCGGTCGTGCCGAGGATCGCGTCCGTCATCGCGACCTCGAGGGTGCACAGCAGGTCGTCGCCGTTGCGGCTGAAGACCTCGTGGTTGCGCACCTTGATCTCGAGATAGAGGTCGCCGTTGGGACCGCCCGCGGGGCCGGCCTCACCGGAGCCCGGCATCTGCAGGCGAACTCCCGTGTCGACTCCCGCCGGGACGTCGACCGGGACGGTTCGACGCGCTCGCACCCGGCCCTGGCCCTGGCACGTCACGCAGGGCGTCGCGATGATCGTGCCGTAGCCGCGGCAGGTGCCGCACGGGCTCGAGGTCATGACGTTGCCGAGGAGCGAGCGCACCGACCGCTGGATCGAACCGGTGCCGTGGCAGATGTCGCACGTGACCGGCGAGGTGCCGGGCTGGCAGCAAGAGCCGCGGCAGGTCTCGCAGAGGACCGCGGTGTCGACCTCGATGTCGCGATGCGTGCCGAAGATGACCTCCTCGAGGCCGACCTCGACGCGGATGAGGGCGTCCTGCCCGCGCTCGCGCCGGGAACGTGGGCCGCGGGTCTGCTGGCCGGCTCCGAAGAACGTCTCGAAGATGTCGCCGAATCCGCCGAAGCCCTGGCCGTTGAAGCCGCCCTGCCCGCCCCCGAGGTCGTACTGCTGGCGCTGCTTGGGGTCGGAGAGCACGTCGTAGGCGTGCGTGACCTCCTTGAACCGCTCGGATGCCTCGGCACCGGGATTCACGTCGGGGTGGAGTTCGCGGGCGAGTCGGCGATACGCCTTCTTGATCTCTTCGGGGGTGGCGTCGCGCGAGACGCCGAGGACCTCGTAATGGTCGGCCACGAAGGCTTCGTCCTTTCGATTGCCGGATGCCGCCGGATCGACAGCAGCGGGGTGGGTCAGCTCTCACCGAGCGTGCGGGAGAGGTACCGGGCGACGGCGCGAACGGCCGCCATGCTCTGCGAGTAGTCCATGCGAGTGGGCCCGACGATGCCGAGCCTCGAGACGTCGCGACCGGGGATGGCGAACGAGCTCGACACCACCGAGGTCTCGCCGAGGCCGTACGGGGCGTTCTCGCGACCGATCCGAACGGCGACGGACTGGTCGTCGGCCGCCATCTCGCCGAAGAGGCGCAGCAGCACCACCTGCTCCTCGATCGCCTCGATCACCGCGAGAATCGACCCCGCGAAGTCCTCCTCGGTGCGCACGAGGTTGGCCGCCCCGGCGACGACGAGCCGATCCTGGCGCTGCGCTCGCGCCTGCTCGGCGAGCGTGGCCGCGA
>DASUVU010000081.1:0-2540 GCA_036378815.1 Agromyces sp.
GCTTCGGGCGCGCGGCGAACAATTCGAACTGGGCACGCGGCTGTTGCAGCGCCGAGAGCGACACGATGTCGCGGCCGAGCCAGAAATTGTTCCACCAGCCCCAGAACACGCGGAACTTGCGCTCCCAGCTGGGCATGGCGAGACCGTGGTAGCCGCGGTGCGCGAACCATGCGATGAGGCCCTTGATCGCGAGCTTGCCCGACTGGAACACGCCCGAGCCGATGCCGAGGCCGGCGACCGCGCCGAGGTTCTTGTGGAAGTACTCCTTGGGCTCCTCGCCGCGGAGCACCGCGACGATGTTCTTCGCGAGGAGCTTGCCCTGGCGCACCGCGTGCTGCGCGTTCGGCACGCAGTAGCCGCCCACGCCGCCACCCGAGAGGTCGGGCACGGCGGCGATGTCGCCGGCCGCCCACGCGTCGGGCACGAAGTCGTCCTCGTCGCCGACGCGGAGGTCGGCACGGGTCATGACGCGGCCGCGCTCCTCGACGGGGAGGTCGCTCGAGCGCACGATGGCCGGGTTGGCCATGACGCCCGCGGTCCAGACGATGAGGTCGGACTCGAAGGTCTCGCCCGTCGAGAGCTCGATCTTGCCGTCGACCGCGCTCGTGAGCTGCGTGTCGAGGTGGATCTCGGCGCCGCGCTGCGCGAGGTGCTTGATGACCCAGTGGCTGGTCTCGAGCGACACCTCGGGCATGATGCGGCCCATGGCCTCGATGAGGTGGAAGTGCGTCTCGTCGAACGTGAGCTGCGGGTAGTACTCGAGCAGCGCGCTGGCGAACGAGCGGAGCTCGGCGAAGATCTCGATGCCCGCGAAGCCGCCGCCGACGACGACGAACGTGAGCAGGCGCTCGCGCTCGGGGCCGGGCGGGAGGTTCGCCGCCTTGTCGAAGTTGCTGAGGACGCGGTCGCGGATCGCGACGGCCTCCTCGATGGCCTTCAGGCCGATCGCGTTCTCGGCGATGCCGGGGATCGGGAAGGTGCGCGACACCGCGCCGCCCGTCACCACGACGACGTCGTACTCGAACTCCCACGGCTCACCCAGCTCGGGCGTGATCGTGGCGGTCTTCGACGCGTGGTCGATGCGGGTGACCTTGGCCGTGACGACGTTGGTCTTCTTCAGGTGCCGGCGCTGCGAGACGACCGCGTGACGGGGCTCGATCGAACCCGCGGCGACCTCGGGAAGGAACGGCTGGTACGTCATGTTCGGGAGCGGGTCGACGATCGTGACCTCGGCCTCGCCCGCGCGCAGCCACTTCTCGAGCTTCCACGCTGTGTAGAAACCCGCATAGCCGCCACCGACGATGAGAATCTTGGGCACGGTGAATGGACTCCTCAGTATCTGTTGCTTGCGATCACTGCTCGCGAGTGCGGACAGTCCGCCTGGTATGCCGAGTGGCGCCGATGCCCAACAGCGCTGCTAGCGTACCAAATCCGGCGACCAACGAGAGCGGCACCGTGATATAGGCGAGCGTCCACGCCGTGGGCAGGAGGGTCTTCGCCTCGTCGGATCGGGGCAGCGGAGGGTCGGCGACCGGCACGACCTCCTGCGAATCGTCGCCGCCCTCGGAGCTCGGGGCATCCGCCCGCCGGTGCAGCGTGATCCACTCCGCGAGGCTCCCGAGCGGGTTGTCCTCGATCTCGGGCACGTCGGCCGTGAGCGCCGGGACGGGGTCGATGATGCCCCATCCGTAGAGCGGACTCGGCACCGACTGGCCGTGCGGATCGGCCGTCCGAATGAGTCGTTCGATGACGTTCGCGGCGCTCAGGTCGGGGAACTCGCTGCGCACGAGGGCCGCCAGGCCCGACACGATCGGGGCCGCGGCGCTCGTGCCGCTCCACTGCACGTAGCTGCCGTCGGGCAGCACCCCGACGAGGTCCTCGCTCGGGGCGGCGACCGCGATCGTGATGCCCTGCGAGCTGGCGTCGAAGCTCGCGTTCTTCTCCTTGTCGACGCCCGCGACGGTCAGCACGCCCGGGATCGTGGCGGGCGCACCCACCTCGCTCGTGCCGCTCCCCCGGTTGCCGGCGGCGGCGACGACCACCACGTCGTGCTCGAACGCGTAGAGGAACGCGTTGTCCCAGCTCTCGGGCCAGTCCCGCGTGTTCCGGGTGAGCGACATGTTGATGATGTCGGCCCCGCTGTCGACCGCCCACTTCACGGCCTCGGCGATCTGGTCGTCGTTCGACTTCTCGGCGCCGGTGTCCTGCCCGAAGGCGACGGAGACGGTGAGCAGGTCGGCCTGCGGGGCGATGCCGATCACGCCGTTGCCCTCGCCGGTGCCGCGTCCGGCGAGGAGGGACGCCACCATCGTGCCGTGGTTGGGGTCGTCGCCCACGGGCGTCTGCCCGTCGGGCGTGCCGATGCCCGAGACATCCGTGCCGCCGACGACGGCGCCCTTCAACTCGGCGACGTTGCCGTTCACACCCGTGTCGATGATCGCGACGGTGACGCCGTCGCCGCGCGAGGTGTTCCACGCCGTGGTGAAGCCGTAGTCGTTGAGCCAGTACTCGAGGTCGCGCACGGTGTCGGCGTGCGCCGG
>DASUVU010000082.1:0-9071 GCA_036378815.1 Agromyces sp.
CGCATCATCACGTTCGTCGACGAGCTGCACCTGCTGATGGGCGCGGGCGGCGGCGAGGGGTCGGTCGCGGCATCCAACATGCTGAAGCCCATGCTGGCGCGCGGCGAGCTGCGACTGATCGGCGCGACCACGCTCGACGAGTACCGCGAGTACATCGAGAAGGATGCGGCGCTCGAGCGCCGCTTCCAGCAGGTGTACGTCGGCGAGCCGTCGGTCGAGGACACGGTCGCCATCCTCCGCGGGCTCAAGGGTCGCTACGAGGCGCACCACGGCGTCACGATCTCGGATGCCGCGCTGGTCGCCGCGGCATCCCTCTCCAATCGCTACATCACCGCCCGGCAGCTGCCCGACAAGGCGATCGACCTCATCGACGAGGCGATGTCGCGGCTGAAGATGGAGATCGACTCCTCGCCCGTCGAGATCGACCAGCTGAAGCGCGAGGTCGACCGCATGAAGATCGAGGAGCTCGCGCTCAAGAAGGAGAAGGACGACGCGTCGAAGGAGCGGCTCGAGAAGCTGCGCGAGACGCTCGTCGAGAAGGAGCGCGACCTCGCCGAGCTCGAGGCACGGTGGGCGCGCGAGAAGATGGGCCTGAACCGCGTCGGCGAGCTGAAGAAGCAGCTCGACGAGGCGATCACCGAGCGCGACCGCGCGATGCGCGAGGCCGATTACCAGAAGGCGTCGCGGCTCGAGTACGAGACGATCAAGAACCTGCAGCGCGATCTCGAGGCGGCCGAGCAGGCCGACGCCGCGGGCGAGGGCACCGGCGAACCGCGCATGGTGAACGAGCAGGTCACCGAGGAGGACATCGCCGCGGTGATCTCGGCGTGGACCGGCATCCCGATCGGCAAGCTCATGCAGGGCGAGACCGAGAAGCTGCTGCACCTCGAGGCCGAGCTCGGCAAGCGCCTCATCGGGCAGAGGCGAGCCGTGGCATCCGTCGCCGACGCGATCCGTCGATCGCGGGCCGGCATCAGCGACCCGAACCGGCCGACCGGCTCGTTCCTGTTCCTCGGCCCGACCGGCGTCGGCAAGACCGAGACCGCCCGTGCGCTGGCCGAGTTCCTCTTCGACGACGAGCGCGCGATGGTGCGCATCGACATGTCGGAGTACGGCGAGAAGTTCTCCGTGTCGCGGCTCGTCGGTGCCCCTCCCGGCTACATCGGCTACGAGCAGGGCGGCCAGCTCACCGAGGCCGTGCGGCGGCGCCCGTACTCGGTGATCCTCCTCGACGAGGTCGAGAAGGCGCACCCCGAGGTGTTCGACGTGCTGCTGCAGGTGCTCGATGACGGGCGGCTGACGGATGGCCAGGGTCGTACGGTCGACTTCCGCAACACGATCCTCATCCTGACCTCGAACCTCGGGTCGCAGTACCTGATCGATCCGTCGCTCTCGTGGGAGGAGAAGGAGCAGGCCGTGCTGCAGGCCGTGCGCCAGGCCTTCAAGCCCGAGTTCGTGAACCGGCTCGACGACATCGTCGTGTTCTCGGCGCTCTCCGAGGAGGAGCTCGGCGAGATCGTGAACCTCTACATCGACCGGCTCTCGGCGCGGCTGCACGACCGCCGGCTCACGCTCGGCGTCACGCCCGACGCCCGCGCGTGGCTGGCCGAACGCGGGTACGACCCGCTCTACGGAGCACGTCCCCTGCGCCGGCTCATGCAGCGCGAGATCGACGACCGCCTGGCGCGCGAGCTGCTCACCGGCGAGATCCGCGACGGCGACACCGTCGTCGTCGAGCTCGCCTCCGACGGGGAGTCGCTGCGGGTGGCTCGGGCCGACGTTCCCGTGGCTGCGGGCGTCGGGCCGGCCGGCGGGGCGGACGGAACCGGTGGGCCCGACGACGACGAGGTCATCGACGCGGAGATCATCGAGTAGCGGCGGCTCGGGCGGCGAGTATCGGCGGCTCGGGCGCGGCTCAGTCGCTGACGGGCTCGCGTTCGTGCACCCCGTTCACGGTCGCGGGGATGCGCCGTTCGAGGGCGAGGGCGAGCACGAAGATGCCGAGGCATCCGACCACCATGACGGCGATGTAGAGCCCGTCGAGTCCGCGGTCGAGCAGCAGCCCGGCGGCAATGGGCCCGGCGATCGCACCGCCCTGGAACGCCGCCGCGTTGATGGCGTTGAAGCGGCCCCGGTTGCGGTCGGAGGCGAGGTCGTTGTACACCGCCGGCACGGTCGGTTGCAGCAGCGTCTCGCCGAACGCGAAGACGCCCATGAACGCCAGCACGCCGATCGCCGCGGCGAGCGTGTCGGGCACGAGGCCGGCTGCTCCCAGCACGAGCCACGACAGCGCCCACACCATCGCCATCACCAGCATGACGCGCGTGCGACGCCGGCCGCTGATGTGCTTGAGCACGGTGAACTGGAGCAGCACGATGACCAGGGTGTTGACGGCGAATGCGAACCCGATCACGCGCGTCGAGACCTCGGCCACCTGCCGAGCGTACGCCGGGAACCCGGCCTCCATCTGGCCGTAGCCGATGAACATCGCGATGAAGGTGAGCAGGGTCAGCCAGAGCACGGCCGGCTGCCGGATGATCTCGAGGTACCCGCCGGTGGTCGGCGCATCGTCGGTCGGTTGGACCTGCGTGCGAACGTGACGGAGCGGCCCCAGGAGCAGGGCCATCGGGATCAGGGCGCTCGCGGCATCGACGAGGAAGATCACGGTGAACGTCTCGGGCGCGTGAACGTCGACGTAGAACCCGCCGATGATTCCGCCGACGCCGATGCCGAGGTTGATCAGGGCGAAGTTCACGCCGAAGTACTGCTGCCGGAGGTCGCCCTCGACCACCGACGCGATGAGCGCGTTGAACCCGGGCCAGGAGACGCCGAAATTCACTCCGATCAACACGAGCGCCACCGCCGCGACCGCCGGGTCGGTCGCGAAGGCCAGCAGCGAATACCCGGCGATCGCCGACGTGAGACCGGCGAGGAGCACGGCACGCGCGCCGAATCGGTCGATGAGGCTGCCACCGGGGCCGGTCACGAGCAGCCCGGTGATGGCGATCAGGCTCATCAGGGTGCCGGACAGTGCGAGGTCGAAGCCGCGTACCTCGTGCAGGTAGATGATCGTGAACGGCAGGGTGAGCCCACGGCCGAGCGTCTGGATCGCGACCGTCGACAGCAGCCAACGCCCCTCGGTGGGAAGCGCGCCCCAGAAACTCCTGATTCCGATCACCCGATCCATCTTCGTCGAAGCCGCCGACATCGCGAACGCGGAATTCAGCTTCCCGTCCTACGCTGCACTCATGGCGCTGCGAACGGGCCCGTACACACGCGACCTGGTCGTCGAGACGGACGCCGGTGCGGTTCGCGGCATCCGTCGTCGTGGACTCAAGATCTGGCGCGGCATCCCGTACGGGGCCGACACCGGCGGCGAGCGACGCTTCCGGGCCCCGCGCCCCGCGCCCGGTTGGAGCGGCGTGCGCGAGACCTTCGAGTTCGGGCCGGTGGCACCTCAGAATCGCCGGGGCCAGTTCATCGGGGCGCACCCGCGCCTGCCGCGGAGCGAGGACTGCCTGAGCCTCAACGTGACCGCACCCGACGAGCCCGTCGACGCCGAGACGCGGGCCGCCCGACCCGTCATGGTGTTCATCCACGGTGGGGCGTACAGCGTCGGCTCGTCGGGTGAGTACCCCCGTCAGGGCGAGCTCCTCGTGCGGCGGCACGGCGTCGTGTACGTGAGCCTCAATTATCGGCTGGGTGCGCTCGGGTGGCTGGACTTCCGGGCGTACTCGTCGCCGCGGCATCCGTTCGAGTGCAATCTCGGGCTGCGCGACCAGGTGCTCGCCCTCGAGTGGGTTCGTCGCAACATCCGCGCGTTCGGCGGCGACCCCGACAACGTGACGCTCGCGGGCGAGTCATCGGGTGCGAACTCCGTGACGACGCTGCTCGCCATTCCCTCGGCCGAGGGGCTGTTCGCCCGTGCGATCGCGCAGAGCGCGCCCGCGAACGCGGTGTACCTTCCCGATGTCGCCGCGCAGTGGGCGGGCGAGTACGTGCGGATGCTGAGCCGCATGGTCGACGACGACGACCTCGACAGCGAATCCCGCGAGGATGCCGGGTCCATGCTCCGCACGGCCGACACGACGGTGCTGTCGGATGCCGCGACGGCACTCGCCATCCGGACGCCCGACGAGCACCCCGGCACCATCAGCCTCGCGCCGGTCATCGACGGCGACTTCCTCCCCCACCGCCCACTCGACGCCATCCGCGACGGACTCGCGCACCGTGTGCCGCTCATCATCGGCACCAACGACCGCGAGGGCTCGCTCTTCGAGGGCCGCATCGGCATCCTCCCGACGACGAAGCCGCGCATCCGCGCCATCTTCGCGAACACGAGCAAGAAGGCACGCAAGGCGATCAAGCGGCAGTATCCGGGGCTTCCCGAGCGCCGTCCGGCCGCCGACTTCGCCGGCGACTTCACGTTCTGGTTCCCGAGCGTCAAGGTGGCCGAGGGTCACTCACGGCACGCACCCGTGTACTTCTACCGCTTCGATGCGGCGCCGCGGATCGCCAAGCTCATCGGCCTCGACGCGACGCACGGAGTCGAGCTGTTCGCGCTGTTCGAGAAGTTCGACACGTACACGGGCGCGGGCCTCACGCTGCTCGGAGGCCGCCGGACGTACCGCGAGATCGGGCAGCGGATGTAGCGGCAGTGGGCGAGGTTCGCGGCATCCGGGTCACCTGGCCCCGAGTGGCCGCGCTACGACGAGGCCGAGCGCCGCACGCTCATCTTCGACCGGACCGACCGCGTCGAACTGGACCCGCGCCGCGAGAAGCGCCTCGCGTGGCAGGAGTTCGTGCCGCACGTGTAGCCGGCAGACCAGGGGGCGGGGTACCGGTCAGGGGGCGAGGTAGAAGGCGATGTCCTCGCAGAAGTCGCGATCCGCCGTGTCGAACCTGCCGTGCAGCCCGATCTCCCCGACGGGCCCGAGGCCCTCGTCGTCCTCGGGATCCGTCGGCGTGCCGTTGTGGTCGGCGAGGAAGGCGCCCTCGACGAGACCGGTGTCGTGGAACAGGAAGGTTCCGTCGAGCCAGACCTTGGTCGACGTCGCGTCCTTGAAGTCGATCGTGAGGGTCCCGTCGAGGTTGTCGGCGACCCCCGTGTCGCGGTAGTTTCCGTGGGTCTCCGACAGCAGGGTCTTCCCGTTGGCGCTGTACGTCGTCACCGTACGGTAGGTGCCCGCGAAGCGGATGAGGCCGTCCTTCTGGACGGTGATGCGATCCTTTCCGCTTCCCTCGAAGGTCTGGGTGACCTCGAAGTCGACGATCTCGGGAGGGCACCAGCCCTCGTCGCCGACCTCGTTCACATGGGTGAACGAATCCTCCCAGGGAATGATCTGCACGGGCTCGGCGAGCGCGGGTGCGGCAACGCCGATGCTCAGCGTGAGCCCGGCGCCGATGCCGCCGATGAGTGTCGAGCGCTTCATGGGTCTCTCCTGCCTCGGGTACAGAAATGAGCATGCCTCGCGTTGCGCACGCTACCCCTACGGGTTCGCGGCGGCGACCCCCCATTCGCGTGTGCGTACGGCGGGCATAGGCTCGGACCATGCTCGCCACCGTCATCCACGCTGCTCGCGACATCCGAGTCGAGAAGGTTCCCGACCCCGAGCTCTCGACCGGTGGCGACGCGATCGTGCGCGTCGTGGCCGCGTGCGTCTGCGGGTCCGACCTGTGGCCGTACCGCGGCGTGCTGCCGACCCACGAGCCGCACCGCATCGGTCACGAGTTCGTGGGCGTCGTCGAGGCCGTCGGCGACCGGGTCGAGCGCATCGATGTCGGCGACTTCGTGATCGCCCCGTTCTACGTGTGCGACAACACCTGCATCAACTGCCGCAACGGCGTGTCGACCTCGTGCCTCCACGGCGGTTGGTGGGGCAGCGACGACCGGTTCGGCGGCTTCGCCGACGGCGGGCAGGGCGAACGCGTGCGCGTGCCGCTCGCCGACGGCACACTGGTGCCGGTTCGCGAGGAGATCACCGACGAGCAGATCCCGGGTCTGCTCACCCTGTCCGACGTCATGGGCACCGGCCATCACGCCGCGGTGTCGGCGGGGGTCGGGCCGGGCGACTCGGTCGCGGTCGTGGGCGACGGCGCCGTGGGGCTGTGCTCGATCATCGCGGCGCGGCGCCTCGGTGCGACGACGATCATCGCGATGTCGCGGCATCCCGAACGCCAGGAGCTCGCCCGATTCTTCGGCGCAACCCACCTCGTCGCGGGGCGCGGCGAGATCGGCGTGAAGGCCGTGCAGGAGATCACCCACGGCATCGGCGCCGATCGCGTACTCGAGTGCGTCGGCACGAAGGAGTCGATGGACCAGGCGATCCGGTCGACGCGACCCGGCGGCATGGTCGGCTACGTCGGCGCGCCGAACGGCGGACCCGAGCTGCCCGTGCGCCCGTTGTTCAACCGGAACATCGGCGTCAACGGGGGCGTCGCTGCGGTGCGCGGCTACATCGAGGAGCTACTGCCCGACGTGCTCTCGGGGGCGATCGAGCCCGGCCGCGTGTTCGACCTCGAGTTGCCGCTCCGCGATGCCGCCGCGGCGTACGCCGCCATGGACGAGCGTCGCGCCGTGAAGGTCCTGCTGCGACCCTGAATCGCCGGGAAGTCGTCGGCAATCGCCGCGCCCCGCTCCTCTCAGGACCTTCGCCCCAACGGACCCGGCGCGGTCGGCCTAGCGTGCGTGAATGGGAGCGGTGCGTGCGCACCGCACCGGGGAGGGTGAGACCGATGAAGGTACTGGTGGCCTATGCGAGCAAGTACGGCGCCACCGAGGGGATCGCGCAACGCGTCGGCGATGCCCTGCGTCAGCGCGGGCTGGACGTCGACGTCGTGGACTGCGCGGACTCGCCCGCGGCATCGGGCTACGACGCGTACGTCGTCGGCGCGGCGGTCTACGCGGGCAGCTGGCGGAAGGACGCCAGGAAGTTCGTCGAGCGGAACGCCGACGTGCTCGCCGAGAAGCCGGTGTGGCTGTTCAGCAGCGGGCCGGTCGGCACGGAGAAGGTCGACAAGAATGGCAAGGACGTCCTGGAGGGCGCCGAGCCCAAGCAGTTCAGCGACTACGAGGAGCTGCTGCACCCGCGCGGCACGCAGGTGTTCTTCGGGGCGTATCACCACGACAAGATCCGTGGTGGCGACCGCATCGTCACGTGGATGCCGGTCGTGCGCGACCTGCTCCCCGAGGGCGACTTCCGCGAATGGGACGTCATCGACGCGTGGGCGAACTCGGTCGCCGACGAGCTCGTGGCGGCTCGCAGCTGACGGCACGCCCCCGAGCGGAAGCCGCCGACCGACCGGTTACGCGGCGGTGATGACGAGCTCGCCGAGCGGCTTCCGCCGCCGCGGCGCGACCTCGCGTTCGCGGAGCGTCTCGGAGAGCGAGTCGACGTCGCCGAGCACGCCGATCGCGATGATCGAGACCACTTCGAGGGTCTCGGGCAACTCGAACGCCGCGGCGATCTTCGCACCCTCGAAGCCGCCCATCTGGTGGGTGTGCAGGCCCTCGTGCTGCGCCTGCACGCTGAGGTGCGCGACGGCCTGGCCGAGGTCGTACCGCGCCCACGGGCGGGAGCGGCCCTCGGCGTCGGAGATCTCGGCGATGTTGACGACCAGCACGGCGGCCGAGTCGGCCCACTCCTGGTTGAACCCCAGGAGCGCATCGTGCACGGCGGTGAAGGCGTCGGTGCCGCGCCGGGCGACGATGAAGCGCCACGGCTGCGTGTTGCTCGCCGACGGGGCCCAACGGGCCGCCTCGAGGATCGTGCGCAGCACTTCGGTCGACACCTGGGCGGACGGGTCGTACGCACGAGGGCTCCAACGCTCGACCAGTGGGTCGATGAGCGGGGCGGTGGTGTCGGCCTTGCGGGAGGTGAGGTCGGTGACGAGGGTCAAATCGGTGACGCTTTCCTGAGGTGGGTTCATGCGGTTCAGGGCGCCATCGACCCGTTCCATTCCAACGCATGAAAGCTGGGGATATTCCGGATGCCGCGTCACGGCGTCCTACGCGCGCGCCAGCTCCTCGCGGATTCCGGCGACGAACGCGTCGATGTCGGCCTCGCTCGTGTCGAACGAGCACATCCACCGCACCTCGCCGCGTGCGGCATCCCAGTCGTAGAACCGGAAACCGCGCGCGCGGAGCCGGTCGGCGACCCCGAGCGGCAGCGTCGCGAACACGCCGTTCGACTGGGTCTCCTGGGTGAAGCCGAGTCCGGGCAGCTCGTCTGCGGCGATGCCGGCATCGAGCGCGTCCCGCAGTCGTCGGGCCATCGCGTTCGCGTGCGAGGCGCTGCGGAGCCAGAGGTCGCCCTCGAGCAGCGCGATGAGCTGCGCCGACACGAACCGCATCTTCGACGCGAGCTGCATGTTGAGCTTGCGCAGGTACTTCAGGCCCTCGGATGCCGCGGGGTTCAGCACCACGATGGCCTCGGCTCCCAGTGCGCCGTTCTTCGTGCCGCCGAAGCTCAGCACGTCGACGCCGGCGTCGCGCGTGAACGCCCGCAGCGGCAGGTCGAGCGACGCGGCCGCGTTCGCCAGGCGGGCACCGTCGAGGTGCAGCTTCATGCCGCGTTCGTGCACGTGGTCGGCGATCGCCCTGATCTCATCGACCGAGTACGCGGTGCCGAGCTCGGAGGTCTGCGTGATCGAGACCACGAGGGGCTGCGCCCGGTGCTCGTCGCCCCAACCCCACGCCTCGCGATCGATGAGCTCGGGCGTGAGCTTGCCGTCGGGCGCCTGCACCGTGAGGAGCTTGATGCCGCCGACCCGTTCGGGTGCGCCCCCCTCGTCGGAGTTGATGTGCGCCGTCGACGCGCTGATCACCGCACCCCAGCGCGGGAGCATCGACTGCAGGCCGGTCACATTCGCGCCGGTGCCGTTGAACACCGGGAACGCCTCCGCCTGTGCGCCGAAGTGGTGCTGCGCCACCTTCTGCAATTCGGCGGTGTAGACGTCTTCGCCGTAGGCGACCTGGTGTCCGCCGTTCGCGGTGGCGATCGCGTCGAGCACCGAGGGGTGCACGCCGGAGTAGTTGTCGGAGGCGAAGCCGCGGACGGCCGTGTCGTGGA
>DASUVU010000083.1:0-7704 GCA_036378815.1 Agromyces sp.
AGCCGCACCTCGCGCGCCAGCCCGTCCTGCAGCGCGAGGAGGATGTCATCGGCGCTCCGGGGGTTCGTTCCACCCGACACGATCTTCAGGGCACCCTTGTCGAAGCCCTTGACCTTGCCCTTGTCGTCCTTGTCGAGCAGCGTGCCGTACTCGGCGAGCCGGTGCAGGTTCTCGCTGCGGTAGAACCGGTCGGGGAACGCCGCGTGGTGCGTGTCGAGCACGTGGGCGCCGACCTTGAGGCCGACGAGGTCGAGCAGCGCCGATGGAGCCATCGGCAGGCCGAGCGGCGCGATCGCCTCGTCGACCGTTTCGAACGACGTGCCCTCGTCGACCGCGCGCATCGCCTCGCCCAGGAGCACGGCCAGCAGGCGGTTGACGACGAAGCCCGGCGTGTCGGTGGTGATGACGGCGTTCTTCTTCAGGTTCTTCGCGGTCACCATCGCGGTCGAGAGCGTCGCGTCATCGGTGTGCGGTGTCTTCACGACCTCGATCAGCGGCATGACGGCCACCGGTGTGAAGAAGTGGAAGCCGACGAGCCGCTCGGGGTGCTCGAGCTTCGATCCGATCTGCTCGACCGAGAGCGACGAGGTGTTGGTCGCGAGCACCGCCTCGGGCGACACGTGCTGCTCGATCTCGGCGAACACCTCCTGCTTGATCTGGAGCTCCTCGAACACCGCCTCGATGACCCAGTCGCAGTCCGCGAAGTCGGCCTTGTCGGTGGTTCCGGTGACGAGCGCCTTCAGGCGGTTGGCCTCGTCGGGCGAGATGCGGCCCTTGCCGAGCAGGGTGTCGATCTCGTTCGTGATGTACCCGACGCCCTTGTCGACGCGCTCCTGGTCGATGTCGGTGATCACCACCGGCACCTGCAGGCGGCGCACGAAGAGCAGGGCGAGCTGGCTCGCCATGTACCCGGCGCCGAGCACGCCGACCTTGGTGACCTTCTTGGCGAGGTCCTTGTCGGGTGCGCCGGCCGGTCGCTTCGTGCGCTTCTGCACGAGGTTGAAGGCGTAGACGGATGCCTGGAGCTGGTCTCCGGCGATGAGGTCGGCGAGCACCTCGTCCTCACGCTGGAACCCCTCGGCGCGGGTGCCGCTCTTCGCCGCCTTCATGAGGCCGAGCGCCGCGTACGGGGACTGCGGTATGGACCCGATGCGGCTCTTCAGCATCTTCGTGGCGATGCCGATCGCGGCGTCCCACTTCACCAGGCGTTCGACCTTGCCCGGCTCGTTCTGCCGCTTCACCTTGATGCGGCCCGAGACCACGTCGTCGGTCCAGCGGATCGAGTCCTCGAGGAAGCTGACCGACGGGAAGATCGCATCGGCGATGCCGAGTTCGAACGCGTCCTGGCCCTTGAGCGTTCGGTTCTGCTTCAGCGGGTTCTCGATGACGACCTTGAGGGCGTTCTCGATGCCGATGAGGTTGGGGAGGATCGTCGCCCCGCCCCAGCCGGGGATGAGGCCGAGGAACACCTCGGGCAGCGCGAGCGCCGGCGCGGAGGCGTCGACCGTGCGGTAGTCGGCATGCAGGCCGATCTCGAGGCCCCCGCCGAGGGCCAGGCCGTTGTAGAACACGAAGGACGGCACCCCAACCTCGCCGAGCTTTGCGAGGGCGTAGTGCCCGAGCTGTACGAACTTCTTCGCCGTCTCCTTGTCGGGGATCTCGGCGACCTTCGAGAGGTCGGCGCCGGCGGCGAGGATGAACGGCTTGCCCGTGACGGCGACCGCGTGGATCTCGCCGGCGGCGGCACGCGCCTTCAGGTCGTCGAGCGTCCTCGCGTACTCGAGCAGCGTCGCCGCGCCGAGCGTGTTCGGCCGAGTGTGATCGCGCCCGTTGTCGAGCGTCACGAGGGCGAGCGTCCTGCCCGCCGAGATCGGCACGTCGCGGACGAAGGAGTGGGTGACGACCTCGTCGTCACCCGCGAGCGCGACGAGGGGTTCGAAGTCGATCGTCGTGTAATCGGTCATCGGCGTGCCTTCTTCGCTGCCTTCTTGTCGAAGTTCGGGTTCTCCCAGATCATCGTGCCGCCCTGTCCGAGGCCCACGCACATGCTGGTGATGCCGTAGCGCACGTCGGGGCGCTCGGTGAACTGGCTTGCGAGCTGGTTCATGAGGCGCACACCCGACGAGGCGAGGGGGTGGCCGACCGCGATCGCGCCGCCCCACGGGTTCACCCGGGGATCGTCGTCGGCGATGCCGTAGTGGTCGAGGAAGGAGAGCACCTGCACGGCGAACGCCTCGTTGATCTCGAAGAGGTCGATGTCGTCGATGGTGAGACCGGCCTTGCGAAGCGCCTTCTCAGTGGCCGGGATGGGCCCGATCCCCATGATCTCGGGGTCGACGCCGGCGAAGGCGTAGCTCACGAGCTTCATCTTCGGGGTGAGGCCGAGCTCCTTGGCGGCAGTGCCCGAGGCGAGGATCGCCGCCGTCGCGCCGTCGTTCAGGCCCGAGGCGTTGCCCGCGGTGATCCGACCGTGCGGACGGAACGGGGTCTTCAGCGTGGCGAGGCCGTCCAGTGTGGTCTCGGGACGCATCACCTCGTCACGCGTCGCGAGCCCCCAGCCCTCGTCGCTGCGGATGGCGACCGGGACGAGGTCCTGCTGGATCTTGCCCGCCTCGTAGGCGGCGGCGGTCTTCTGCTGGCTGGCGAGCGCGTAGCGGTCGCTGCGCTCCTTCGTGAGCTGAGGGAATCGGTCGTGGATCCGCTCTGCGGTCGCGCCCATGACGAGCGCGTCCTCGCCGACGAGCTTCTCGGTGAGGAATCGCGGGTTGGGGTCGACTCCGGAGCCCATCGGATGGTGGCCCATGTGCTCCACGCCGCCCGCGATCGCGAGGTCGTACATGCCGAAGCCGATGGAGCCGGCCATCATGGCCGCCGAGGTCATGGCGCCGGCGCACATGCGGTCGATCGCGAAGCCGGGCACGGACTTCGGGATGCCGGCGAGGATCGCGGCCGATCGTCCGATCGTCAGGCCCTGGTCGCCCGTCTGCGTGGTGGCCGCGATGGCGACGTCGTCGATGCGGTCCTTCGGCACGTTCGGATTGCGCTCGAGGAGCCCGACGATCGCCTTCACGACCAGATCGTCGGCCCTGGTGTTCCAGTACATGCCTTTTTCACCGGCTCGTCCGAACGGGGTACGGACCCCGTCGACGAACACGACTTCAGCTCGTTCAGCCACGCTGCAGCTCCCTGTTTTCGGTCACGGTCTCTCGATCCTACGAACGCGTCGAAGGGGCGCTGAATCGGTTGACGGAACCTACGAAGCGTCCGTCACGGCGTCTTGCACGGTTTGTGACGCCTCGACAAAGGCATCGGCGATTGTCTGTGCGGTTGCCTCAACTTGCCAGGGGCGGGCGCCGAGTGCGTTCAGGGCAGCGCCGATCGCTGCGGCATCCGGTTCCTGCGGCGGGGTCCACGCCACACGGCGCAGGTGGTCGGGGGTGAGCAGGTTCTCGACGGGCATCTCGAGCTGCTCGGCGATCTCGGCGAGCGCGGCCTTGGCGATGCGCAGCCGCGCATCGGCTTCGGGATTCCGCATCGCCCAGGCACGCGGCGGGGGAGGAGAGTCGCTCGGCACCCGAAGTGCGGGCAGCTCCTCGGACGTGAGTCCGCGCTCGACGGCCGACCACCAGCGATCGAGCTCGGAACGGCTTGCACGACCGGTGAACTCCCGCAGGTCTGCGAGTGCACGACGATTCCGCGGCAGCGCCTTCGCGACCGCGAGGATCGAGGCATCCGGAATCATCCGCCCGGGAGCGATGTCGAGTTCGGCGGCGCGCGCGTCGCGAGCGAGCCAGAGCTCCCTGGCGACCGCGAGGTTCCGAGGATTCCGCACCGCATGGATGCCCGAGAGGCGCCGCCACGGCTCGGCCGACGGGGCTTTGGCCTCGCGGTGGAGCACCGCGTCGAACTCCTGCCGTGCCAGCTCGATCTTGCCGGACTCGACGAGACGGTCCGCGAGCCGGTCGCGGACGTCGACGAGCAGCTCGACGTCGAGGGCCGCATACGTGAGCCAGGACTGCGGGAGCGGCCTCGTCGACCAGTCGGCGGCGGAGTGCTCCTTGGCCAGCTTGATGCCCAGCAGCTCCTCGACGACCGACGCCAGGCCGACCCGCGGCATCCCGAGCAGTCGGCCCGCGAGCTCCGTGTCGAAGATGTGGTCGGGGTCGAGGCCCACCTCGCGCAGGCAGGCGAGGTCCTGGCTCGCCGCGTGCAGGACCCACTCCTCGGAGGCGACGGCGTGCTGCAGCTCGCCGAAGTCGTGGATCTGCGGCGGGTCGAAGAGGAAGGTGCCGGATCCGCGACGGTACATCTGGATGAGATAGGCGCGCTGCGAGTAGCGGAAGCCGCTCGCGCGCTCCGCGTCGACCGCGACGGGGCCGTCCCCGTCTTCGAGGCGTCGAACCGCGTCGCGGAACTCGGCGGGTGACTCGATCACCCGGAATTCATCCACGGTTCTTCCTTCGTCGGGGCAGGGCGGTCACCCCCTCGGAACGGGGCGGCAGCCCGGCGAGCATGCACAACAACTCGCCCCAGCCTTCCACATGCGGCCCGACCTCCGCATCGAGCGGGGTCCACGAGGCGCGCACCTCGATCTGCGCGCCGTCGCCCTGTCTCGCGAGTTCTCCGAATCCGGTGGAGAGGATCTTGGTCGCGGTTCCGGATGCCGCGATGTACCGGGCTCCCCGCGCGTCGAGCGCGTCGACGAGCCACGACCACGCGACGTCCGCCAGGAACGGATCGAGCCCGATGTCGGTCTCGAGCGGTGCCTGCGCGAAGCAGACGACGCGGAACCGCCCGCCCCACGCCTCGGGCTCATCGGGGTCGTAGAGCAGGACGAACCGGCCGGTTCCGAGCTCCGAGTCCTCACCGTGCTTCCCGGGTGCGACGTCGGCCGCGAGGGCGACCGCGAACGGGGCCAGCGAACCCGGGGCGGGGATCTCGGTGATGCGAAGCTCCGCCCGTGGCGAGGCCGCACGCAGCGCGTCGAGTGCGGCCGCGAACTCGGGTGGCTGAGGCGTCGCTGAGTCGGGCACGTGTGCAGACTAGAGTCTCGGATGGAGCGGATGTCGGCGGCACGCCGCGCCGCAGCCCAGACGGAGGAACGCTTCGCGAGGAGGGGCACTCGAATGGCAAATCGGAGGGGCGCAGGGGCCCTCGGGCTCGCCGCCGCGGCGGTCGGACTGCTCGTCGCCGCCGTCGGAGCGTTGGTCGCAGTGATCACGGTGACGATGGCCCGGCGCGTGGTGACGCCGTCGCTCACCCGCCCCGAGGACGAGCGCATCATCTCGGTCGACCTGGCCAGTGCGGAGGTCGTGCTCGCGGCATCCGACGAGACCCGCATGCGCGGACGCTACGGCCTCTGGTTCGAGCGGGAATCGGGCCACGCGCGGCTCGGCGACGTGATCTCCGAGGACGATCGCGTCGTGCGCCGGCGCTTGGACTCCGTGGACTTCGGGCGTCTCGATCGCGCAGAGCGCGGCCGGATGAACGGCTGGTACCACCTCGGCCCGTGGGAGCTCGGTCACCCCTACGAGAACGTGCTCGTCGAGACGCCGCTCGGCCCGGCGCCGGCGTGGTACGTGTCAGCCGCGGCGGCATCGACCGACTGGGTCATCCAGGTGCACGGCCGCGGCGCGAAGCGCCAGGAGGGGCTGCGTGCGGTCGAACCCGTACGGGCGGCCGGCTGGAACACGCTGCTCATCTCGTACCGCAACGACGGCGAGGCCCCCGAGAGCGAGGACCGCCGCTACGGCCTCGGCGGCACGGAATGGGCCGACGTGGTCGCCGCCGTCCGCTACGCGGAGGAGCAGGGCGCCGCGCGCATCATGCTGATGGGGTGGTCGATGGGCGGCGCCATCGTGCTGCAGGCGGTCCTCCGGTCGGACGCGGTCCGCGAACGACTCGTCGGCGTGATCCTCGATTCGCCGGCGATCGACTGGACCGACATCCTCCGATTCCAGGGTGCACTGCTGAACCTGCCCGAAGGCCTCGGCGACATCGTCGCCAGGCTGCTCGGCGGCCCGTGGAGCGGCGGCCTCACCGGCGTGGCCGCGCCGATCTCGGTCGAGGAGCTCGACCCCGTCGCGCGGGCAGACGAGTTCTCGGTGCCGATCCTGCTCATGCACAGCGTCGACGACGGGTTCGTGCCCATCGACGGATCGAGGCGATTCGCCGCGGCCCGGCCCGACCTCATCGAGTTCGAGGTCTTCGAGGGTGCTCGCCACACGAAGCTGTGGAACCACGACCCCGAGCGCTGGACCGAGCTCGTGCGGGGATGGCTCGAGCGCAGCATGGAGGACGTGCAGCGACTCGACGAGGAGGCCGAGATCGCGGGGTGACCTCCCGCGATCAGGCGGCGACGTGGTCGCGCAGCTTCCGCTTGGCGCGTGCGAGCATGCCGGTCATGCCGCGGACCCGCAACGGCGAGACGGCCTCGCCGAGCCCGAGCGATTGCGGGTAGTCGTCGGGGATGGCGAGTACCTCGTCGACGGTGAGGCCTTCGACGCCCTGGGCGAGGATCGAGGCGAACCCGCGAGTGGTCGGCGACTCGGCGGGAGCAGTCGCATGCAGGTGGACGATGCCGTCGACGATCTCGACGAACATGTAGACCGGCGACTGGCACTCCACGACGCGCTCCAGCAGCTCGGGGTGGTCGGCGTACCGCTCGGGGAGATCGGGCAGCTCGTTCGAGAACTCGAGCAGGAGCTGCAGGCGGTCGCGCACCTCGAGCGCGAGGAAGTCCTCGCGGGTCTCGGCGAGCCGGGCGGGAAGGGTCGTGGCATCCATCGGCTCCATTGTCCCACTTCGGGCCTGCATGCCCGCCCGACCGCCGCGGACCTCAGCTGGCGGGCGCCTCGCCGCGATCGGGACCGGCAACGATCGGCACGCGCACCGCGCTGCCCCATTCGGTCCACGAGCCGTCGTAGTTGCGCACGTTCTCGAATCCGAGCAGGTGCTGCAGCACGAACCAGGTGTGACTCGAGCGCTCGCCGATGCGGCAGTACGCGATCACGTCGTCGCCGTCGGTGAGACCGACCTCGTCGCGGTAGATCGCGTCGAGCTCGGCACGGGTCTTGAACGTGCCGTCGTCTGCCGCGGCGCGGGCCCAGGGCACGGATGCCGCGGTCGGGATGTGCCCGGCCCGGAGGGCGCCCTCCTCGGGGTAGGCCGGGGCGGTCGTGCGCTCGCCGGTGTACTCCTCGGGCGAACGCACGTCGATGAGCGGATTGCCGAAGTGCGCGAGCACGTCCTCCTTGAACGCACGCACCACCGAGTCGTCGCGTTCGACGACTGGGTATTCGACGGGCGTGACCGCGGGGGGCTCGGTGGTGATGGGACGCCCTTCGGCGATCCACAGGTCGCGCCCGCCGTCGAGGAGCCGTACGTCCTCGTGGCCGAAGAGGGTGAACACCCACAGCGCGTACGCCGCCCACCAGTTGTTCTTGTCGCCGTAGATGACGACGGTGTCGTCGCGCGAGATGCCCTTGCGGCTGAGCAGCTCGGCGAATCCCGCGCCGTCGACGTAGTCGCGCACCACCGGGTCGTTGAGCTCGGTGTGCCAGTCGACCTTGACCGCGCCGGGGATGTGGCCGGTCTCGTACAGCAGCACGTCCTCGTCGGACTCGACGACGACGAGGCCGGGCTCGCCCAGATGTGCTTGGAGCCACTCGCCGGTCACCAGGCGGCCCGGCTCGGAGTACTCGG
>DASUVU010000084.1:0-2496 GCA_036378815.1 Agromyces sp.
GATGCGGGTCTCGAGGTCGGGCGCCTGCACGTCGGTGATGAGGCCCCACTCGAAGCGGCTGCGCATGCGGTCCTCGAAGCCCGTGAGGTGCTTCGGCGGCACGTCGCTCGTGATCACGACCTGCTTGTTGTGGTCGTGCAGCGTGTTGAAGGTGTGGAAGAACGCCTCCTGCGTCTCGGCCTTGCCCTGCAGGAACTGGATGTCGTCGATCAGCAGGATGTCGATGTTGCGGTAGCGCTGCTGGAAGAGCGAGCCGCGGTTGTTGGCGATCGAGTTGATGAAGTCGTTCGTGAACTCCTCGGACGAGACGTAGCGCACCCGGATTCCCGGGTAGAGGCTCTGCGCGTAGTGGCCGATGGCGTGCAGCAGGTGGGTCTTGCCGAGACCGGAATCCCCGTAGATGAAGAGTGGGTTGTACGCCTTGGCCGGGGCCTCCGCCACCGCGACGGCCGCGGCGTGGGCGAAGCGGTTCGACTGGCCGATGACGAAACTGTCGAACGAGTACTTCGGATTGAGGCGGGCATCGCGCGGCCGGTCGGGGCTGGTGTTCTCGAAGACCGACTGCGGCGCTGCCGGGAGCTCGACCGGGTTCTGGAAGTCGTCGAGCCCGGATGCCGCAGGCTCGGGTGCGCGCGTCTCCTCGAGCTCGGGGTTCACGACGACGTAGAACGAGGTGACCGAGGCCGGCGTGTCGATCGCGCTCATCGCCGAGAGCAGCGAGACCCGCATCCGTTGGTTGAGCATGCTCGCGGTGAAGTCGTTGGGCACCTCGAGGTAGAAGGTGCCGGCAGCGATGCCCTTCGGCTCGACCAGGCTGAGGAAGCCCTGCAGCATCGGGGTGATCGCCTCGTCGTCGGACAGCCGATCGAGCACCGTCGCCCAAGTCTCCGAAATGGGCTGCTCGCTCATCGTTCCCCGCCATCCTTCCGGTGCCGTCGTCTGCCGCGAATCGATCCCCCGATCGACGGAGCAAGCGGCGCGAGGCGAAGTGTTCACAGCGTTATCCACGGCCTGTGGGTAGAACTCGGAAAAGCCCGGGATTCCGCGCACGAGGTTGGGGATAACTGGTGTCACACGCTAGCGAACAAGCCCCCGCGCGACAAATGCCGGCCGGGGGATTCGACGTCCCGCGCGTGTCGATCCACAGGAGTTCCCGAGGAACGCGGGATACTGTGTCGTTTGCACTGCGCTGGGATCGAGTCGGACCTGGTTTGACCCCGGCGTGTCGAGGCCGTAGTTTTAATCAGTTGACCTCGCCCGTTCGGGCACCCAGTTTTCCTGCCGGGGCATCGCACCCGCTGCTCGGCATGGAGATCAGATCGCCGGAGAAGAATCATGAGCAAGCGTACGTTCCAGCCGAACAATCGTCGTCGCGCCAAGAAGCACGGCTTCCGCCTTCGCATGCGCACCCGCGCCGGCCGTGCCATCCTGTCGGCACGCCGCGCCAAGGGTCGCACCGAACTCTCCGCATAGTTCGTCGGTGCTTGCCAAAGCCAATCGCATCACGAGCGCCGACGACTACCGAGTCATCGTGCGCAAGGGTGCGAAGGTTGCCCGCGCCCATACCGTGAGTTATGTACGCTCACGGGAGTCGGGCACCGAGCCGCGCTTCGGCTTCATCGTTTCGAAGAAGGTCGGTACGGCTGTGCAGCGCAACCTCGTCCGACGGCGCTTGAAGGCGATCTGCCTCGAGGCGATCGTCGATGGCGGGATGCGCGGTGTCGACGTCGTGGTGCGCGCTCTTCCCGGTTCCGCGGACGCCGAGTGGCCGGCGCTGCGGTCCGAGGTGCTCGGCGCGCTCGACCGACAGTTGAAGGGGGCCGTGCATGCGTGACGTGCTGCTCTTCATCGGCCTCATCCCGCGCAACATCGGAGTCGCGCTCATTCGCGCCTATCGCGCCGTGATCTCCCCCCTGTACGGCGACGTATGCCGGTACCACCCGTCGTGTTCCGCCTATGGACTCGGCTCGGTGCAGCAACGCGGCCTCCTCGTCGGCTCGGCGCTCACCGCGTGGCGCATCCTCCGCTGCAATCCGTGGTCGGCCGGCGGCATCGACGACGTGCGCGCCGCGCGCCATGATCGCTATCGGGTCACCCCGTTCGGCTGGGTGCGGCCGGCACCGTCGTCTTCGCGGCATCCGTCGTCCGGAGCTGCTGTACCCGCCGCGCCGAATGCCGCTGATGCCGAGCACCCCGTCTTGGTTCCCTCGCTCCCTGTGTCCCGGAAGGACTGACCCGCTTCATGCCTGATTTCATCGGCTTGATCCTCTGGCCCATCAAGTGGGTCATCGAGTTGATCCTCGTCGCGTTCCACTCGATGTGGACGTTCTTCGGGCTCGATCCCGATGCGGGGCTCACGTGGGTGCTCTCGATCGTCGGTCTGGTGATCGTCGTTCGCGCGGCGCTCATTCCGATCTTCGTCCGTCAGATCAAGAGCCAGCGGCGGATGCTCGAGGTCGCGCCGCAGCTGAAGAAGATCCAGGACAAGTACAAGGG
>DASUVU010000085.1:0-7900 GCA_036378815.1 Agromyces sp.
CCCTCGATCTGGGCCGCGGCCGTGGCCGAGCCCCAGATGAAGTCGGCGGGCCAGGTGATGTCGTGGTTCTGGTTCAACCCTTCACGGCTCCTTGCATGATTCCGGAGATGAGCTGCTTGCCCGCGATCACGAAGAGCACGAGCAGCGGGATGGTGGCCATGACCGCGCCCGTGAGCACGATCGAGTAGTCGATGTAGTACCCCGACTGCAGCTGGCTGAGCGCGGTCTGCAGCGTGGGATTCGTGGGACCGAGCACGATCAGCGGCCAGAGGTAGTCGGTCCAGGCGGTCATGAACGTGAAGAGGCCCAGGATCGCCATCGCCGGCCGGGCCGCGGGCAGCCCGACGGTGAGGAATGTGCGGATCTGGTTCGCGCCGTCGACGCGCGCCGCCTCGATGAGCTCGTCGGGGATGACGTCGACCAGGTACTGGCGCATGAAGAACACGCCGAACGCGGTGACGAGCATCGGCACGATGACCGCGCCGAGCGTGCCCGTCCAGCCGAGCTGCCGCATCACCATGAACAGCGGGATGATGCCGAGCTGCGTCGGGATCGCCATCGTCGCGATGACGAAGACCATGAGGCCGTCGCGCCCACGGAAACGCAGCTTCGCGAAGGCGTACCCGGCGAGCGTCGAGAAGGTGACGACCGAGACGGTGATGACAGCCGACACGACGATCGAGTTGCCGAGCGCGAGCCAGAAGGGGATGGCGTCGAACACCTTCGCCGCGTTCGCGAGGAAGTTGCCGCCCGGCAGGATCGGCAGGGTCTCGCCGCGGGTCGCGTTGGTGCCGCTGCCGACGACGAACGACCACCACAGCGGATAGGCGCTGCCGATCACGAAGGCGGCGAGGAGGCCGTAGGTGAGGAAGCCCGGCCGGCTGCCGATTCCCGCGGTGCCCGTCGAGCCGCGTCGCCGCTTCCGTCCGGGGCGGGATGCGTCGCGCCGTTCCTCGGGGGTGAGGTCGACCCGCTCGGTCGGGATGGGTTGGGGGATGACGGTCGAGCTCATGAGATCCCTCCCTGGTCGGAGTTGGCATCCGCGCGTTGACGCGCACGGCGGACTCGACGGGTGGGCCGGCTGTCACCGGTCGCGATCCGCCGGGAGAGGAGGAAGTTGACCAGGCCGACGGCGATGATGAGCAGGAACAGGAGCCAGGCGACGGCGGCGGCTTCGCCGAAATCGCGACGGAAGAATGCGAGCTCCCACATGAACAGCACGGTGGTCTGGAACTGCCGGTCGGAGCCTCCGATCCCTCCTGCATTCGAGGGGTCGAAGAGCTTCGGCTCTGCGAAGATCTGCAGGCCGCCGATGGTGGCGGTGATGATCACGAAGATGAGGGTCGGGCGGATGCTCGGGATGGTGATCGAGATGAAACGGCGGGCCGCACCCGCGCCGTCGATCGCGGCCGACTCGTAGAGGTCACGCGGAACCGCCTGCATCGCGGCGAGCAGGATGAGCGCGTTGTACCCGGTCCAGCGGAAGTTGACCATGGTCGCGATCGCGAGATGGCTGAGGAACGTGTCGTGCTTCCACTGCAGGTCGGGGATGCCGACGAGGTTGAGGAGGTTGTTCGCGAGTCCGTCGGCCTCGTTGAAGATGCTCGAGAAGATGAGCGCGACGGCGACGGGCGTGGCCACGAACGGAAGGAGCACGCTCATACGCCAGAACGTCTTGGCGCGCAGGCCCTGGTCGAGCAGGTAGGCGATGACGATCGCCACGACGAGCTGCGGGATCGCCGACAGCAGGAAGATGCTGACCGTGTTGCCGATCGAGTTCCAGAACATCCGGTCGCCGAGGATGGCGGCGAAGTTCTCGAACCCGACGAACGGACCCTGGCCCTTGAGCAGGTCCCACTCGTGCATCGAGACCACGAGCGTGTACCCCAGCGGGAAGAGCCCGACGAGCGCGAACAGGATGAAGAAGGGCGAGATGTAGGCGTAGGGCGAGGCCTTCAGGTCGAAGCGCGAGAGGCGGCTGCGCAGGCTGAGGCGCTCGGATGCCGCGCGCGGTCGTGGCGGCTCCGTCTCCGCCTCGGGGGCGTGGAGCGTCGAGGTCATGTGCGGATCCCGTCGAGAGGTGGAGGGGGCCCCCGGGGTGTCGCCCGGGGGCCCGTGCAGGATCGGACTCAGCCGACCAGTTCGTCGAGCAGGGTGAGGGCTTCGTCCCACGCCTGCTGCGCGGTCACCTCGCGGCGATCGAGCTTGTCGAGCGGCGGGCCGAACACGTTCTCCTGGATCACGGAGTCGTCGGGACCCTTGAACTGGGCGACGACGCCCTCGGTGCGTCCGGCCAGGATCGTGCCCACGGGAGCCGAGTTGAAGAACTCGTTCGGCGTCGGGTTCGCCGCGAGCTCCTCCTGCGCCTGGACGGTCGAGGGGAAGGTGCCTGCCGCCTCGAACTGGGCGAGCTGCTGCTCGGGCTGCGTCAGCCAGTCGGCGAGGGCCGCCGCGGCCTCCTTGTGCGCCGAGGTCTCTGCGACGCCGAGGAAGGCGCCGCCCCAGTTGGCCGCGCCGCCGGGGAAGACGTCGGCGAAGTCCCAACCGGTGCTGGCATCGCCACCGCCGGCCTCCGTGTTGCCCTGCACCACGCCGAGCATCCAGCCGGGGCACACGAACGTCGCGAAGGTGCCGTCGACGAACGACTTGCCACCGTTCCAGTCCCACTCGGACTGCGCGGCCGAGAGGCCGTTGCCGACCGCCCCGGCGAGCAGGTCGAAGCGCTCCTTGAGCTCGGCGTTGCCCTCGACGTTCAACTCGCCGTCCGAGGTGTAGTAGCCCTCATCCAGCTGGTTGACCATCGAGTTCCAGACGAAGCCCGACTGGTCGTACCACGCCTTGCCGGTGGCATCCGCGTACTGCTTGCCCACCTCGAAGTAGTGCGCCCAGTCGCCCTCGAGCAGCGTGGCGACCTCTTCGCGGTCGCTCGGCAGGCCGGCGGCCTCGAAGAGCGCTCCGTTGTAGCAGATGCCAGCGGGGCCGATGTCGGTGCCGTAGCCGATGACGCGGCCGTCGGCGTCGGTGGCCTGGGCGTACTTCCAGTCGACCCAGTCCGACTTGCGGTCCTCGATGCCGAAGTCACGCAGGTCGACGAACTGGTCGGAGACCTCCATGATGGCGCCGAGCCATCCCTCCTCGATCGCGACGATGTCGCTCAGGCCGCTGCCTGCCGCGATCTTCGTGAAGGCGTCGGTGCGCGCGTTGCCGCCCGTGTCGATGTTGGTCGCCTCGATCGTGATCCCGGGGTGCTCGGCCTCGTACTCGGCGTAGAGGTCGTCGTAGCCGAACGTGCCGAACGTGGTGATGGTCAGCGTGATGTCGCTGTCGCCGTCCGCGCTCGCACCTGACGAGCAGGCGGAGGCGAGGAGGGCGACGGATGCCGCGCCGGCGACGGCCGCGGCAACCTTCGTGTGGCGTGAGAGCTTCACGGTCACTCCTTTGTGTGTGGAACGGATGCAGGTGTGAGAGCGCTCTCAAGGGACAGATGAGAGCGCTCTCACGGTGTCGGGACGCGACATTACGGGGTTGAGTCGAGCATGTCAAGAGAGCGCTCTCACAAAGTGGGGACCGCCGACGCTCGACGGCGCGATGGTCGGCCGGACCTCGTCCGCCTCGGCAGCGACGACAGCCCGCTCGCAGCCTTCGGCGTACACTCGAACAGTGTCCGCAGACGACCGCCGGATCCCGTCAGATCGTGTCAGGCAGAACCGACGCCTCGCGATCGCGGGCGTGCTGAGCCTGATCCTGATCGCGATCGCCGCGGTCGTGGTCGGCGCCGTCTCCGGCAGCCCCAGCGGTGGGTCCGCGGCCGCGCCCGAGAGCGAGACACCCGAGCCCCCTCGCCCGTCGCCCACGGCAGCGCCTCCACCCGCGAGCGTCGACACCTTCAACCGCGCCGCGTTCTCGATCGACGACCCGACGAGCCCGTGGGTCGTCGTGAACAAGCTCCGACCGATCAACCCCGAGGACTTCGAGCCCGACGACCTCGTCGACGTTCCGGTGGAGTACACGAACGAGCCGCTGCTTCGGCAGGAGGCATCCGACGCCGTGGTCGCGATGTTCGAGGCCGCGCTCGACGAGGCCGATCTCGAGCTCGCCTCGAACAGCGCGTACCGCTCGTTCTCTGCGCAGGAGAACGTGTACGACGGCGACGACCTCACGACGGCCCGTCCGGGATTCAGCGAGCACCAGACGGGGCTCACGATGGACATCGGCCCGCTCTCGGGCGAGTGCTCGCTCGAGGAGTGCTTCGCGGAGACCCCCGAGGGGATCTGGCTGCGCGACAACGCGTGGCGGTGGGGGTTCATCCTGCGCTACCCGGCCGACAAGACCGACGTGACGGGGTACTCGTTCGAGCCGTGGCACTTCCGCTGGGTCGGCACCGATCTCGCCGCCGAGATGCGCGAGACCGGGATCACGACGCTCGAGGAGTTCTTCGGCCTCCCACCGGCGCCCGACTATGAATGAGCGGATGCCGCGACGAGCGGCCCAGCGCGAGAGGCGACCCGAGGCGCCTTCCGCCGGCGCGTTCACCTCGCGTCGCGGCGTCTCGCTCACCGTGCTCATCGTCAACCAGCTGATCGCCGGGGTCGGCGTGGCCTCGGGCATCACCGTCGCCGCGATCCTGGTCGCCGATCTCAGCGCTGCCCCGGCGCTCGGCGGGCTCGCCCAGTCCTCGAGCGTGCTCGGGGCGGCGGTCGTGGCGATCCCGCTCGCTCGCCTCGCCGTGAGATCGGGTCGGCATGTGGCGCTCGCGGTCGGGTACGCGCTCGCCGCTGTGGGAGCGGTTCTGGTGATCGCCGCCGCCGCGAGCGGATGGTGGGGGTTGGTCTTCCTCGGACTGGCCGCGTTCGGCGCGGGCACGGCAGCGGGCCTGCAGGCCCGATTCGCCGCCACCGAGGTCGCTGCTCCCGGATTCGAGGCCCGGGCCATGTCACTCGTGCTCTGGGCCACCACGATCGGCTCGGTCGCCGGTCCGCTCTTCTCGCAGGCCGGTGACGACTTCGGCCTCGCCCTGGGACTGCCCGAATTCGTCGGCTCGTTCATCTTCTCGGGAATCGCCTTCGGGCTCTCGTGCGTGCTCGTGGCCACCCTGCTCCGCAGCCCACGGGCGGGTCATCTGGCGACGGATTCGCCCGCGCCCGGGTCGGCCCCTCAGCCTGCCGCCGGGCCCGACGAGCTCGCCCCGGGAACCGAGACCCGAACCGAGACGCGGCCGGCAGATGCCAAGCCGGTCGGCGCCCTCAGCGCCCTGCGGACGGCCGCGCGCAATCCCACGGCGCTGGTCGCCATCCTCGCCATCGTCTGCTCGCACACCGTCATGATCGGCGTGATGGTGATGACCCCGATCCACATGACCGAGCACGGCCTGTCGCTGACGCTCGTCGGCCTCGTGCTCAGCATCCACATCCTCGGCATGTTCGGCGCCAGCCCGATCATGGGATGGCTGGCCGACCGCATCGGCTCCCTTCGGGTCATCATGATCGGTGCGGGCCTGCTCATCACGGCGACGGTCATCGGCATCCTGGCTCCCGACAACGTGATCCTGCTGCCGCTGGCCCTCGGAATCCTCGGCCTCGGATGGTCGGCGGGCCTCATCGGCGGGTCGACCCTGCTCACCACGACGGTCGACGAGCGCCTTCGCGTGCCGCTCCAGGGGGCGACGGATGCCACGATGAACGTCGCGGCCGCGACCTCCGCGGCCTTCTCCGGGCTCGTCCTGGGGTTGGGCGGCTTCGCAGCCGTGAACGTCGTCGCCATCTTCGTGCTCGTCCCGCTGGCAATCGCCGCGCTACGACTCAGGTCGACGCGTCGGAGCGCGCCCGCCTGAGTCCGCACTCCGACCGGCATCCGGCAAAACCGTGCGGTGCACGTGATACCGCTCTCACGAGTTTCCCAGCGTCCGGAAGGGAACCTCACAAACGAGCGTGATGGGGTGTCATGTCCCCCTCACCGCCGACACGGAATACCCCCGCATTGCCCGATTCCCCCCTCTTCCCTGCCCTTCACCGCGCCACCTTCCGGCTCCCCACCTCGCCCTCCGATGACCGTCCCGACGTCGTCGATGCCCGGTCCGACCAGCCCGAGCAGCCGACGGAACGCGAGACGCCCGCGCTCGCCCCGGCGCGCGCTCGCGGACCTCGTCACCGTGCCGAGCCCGTTCGGAATCGCCGCCCGAAAGGGGCAGCATTCCGAAGCTCGATCGCGGTCGGCTGCGTGTCGGCGATCATGGGCGTGAGCGCGTTCGGCGCGATCGCTGCGTCCGCTGATGACGCACGCAAGTCCGTCCACTCCGGGACCATCGGCGTCGCCGGCGCGTCCGTGCCGGCCCCCGCACCCGCGGACACGCTCGCGGCGAGCCAGGTCGCCATCGACGACGGGCCCGCGGTCACGAGCGAGCTCTCGGTCGCCGCCGCCCCGTTCACCGGAGGCACCCAGGTGTCGGTCGCCGGCGAGGAGCTCGACCAGGTGGCATCCGTCACCGTCGGCGGCGCACCCGCCACCATCGTCGCGGCCGATGACCGCACGCTGACCTTCGCGGTGCCGGCCGTGGGAGAGGCCTCGCTGGGCGCTGCCGCCGACGTGCAGTTCGCGGATGCCGCGGGCACGCCCGTCGACGTCGAGACCCCGACCGCCGTGGTCGCCGCCGGCACCTCGGTGGTGCAGCCGCTCGAGGGCGAACTCACCGGCGCCCTCGAGGCGCCCGCACCGACCGCGCCGCGGACGCTCACCCTCACGTACACGAGCGACCCGGGCATCGACGCGCAGGTCGGCTACGTGCTGACCTACTGGAGCAGCTACAACTCCGGGGTCTACCCGGTCATCAGCGGGTACGACTGCGCGAACTTCGCGAGCCAGTCGTTGATCGCCCGCGGCTGGACGATGGATGCCGGCTGGTACGTCGATCCGGCGACCGGCGCCATGTCGCCGAGCTGGGCGAGCTCCACGGCCCTCCGCGACTACCTGTATACGCGAACCGACCGTGCCGTCGAGCTCGACGACTCGCAGCGCGACCTCGTGAAGGCGGGCGACATCGCCCAGTTCGACTGGGACTCATCGGGTGACCGCGACCACACGGCCGTCGTCACGAAGGTCGAGCACAGTGCCTCGGGCACGAAGGTCTGGGTCGGCGGCCACACCAAGGACGCCGACTACTGGGATGTCGACACCGCCCTCGCGAACGGCGGCGGCTCGGTGACCTACTTCTCGATCCGGTAGCCCCCGGCGAACCTCCATCACCCCTCGCCTCCGCCGGACGTCACCGGTCGGACGACGCGCTTCTGCCGTCCCTCGTGCCGTCTGTCAAGCCGTGGACGGAAACCACCGACCTGCCTGAGTATCGTCCGGAGCGCTTCCGCCGCCCCGGCGGCGCATCGCGCCACCATCCAGGAGGTTGCACCGTGGGAGTACAGACCGCACTCGACGCCGTCCTGGCGGCGCCGTCGATCGTCGACGCGATGCGGCTCGCCGACGACCTCGCCTTCGAGGCGGGGCGCGACCCCGGTGTACGCACGATCCGCGTGCTCGCCCAGGCACTCGGCGGCGATGACGAGCTCGCCGCGATCGCCGCGACACATGCCCTCGCCCAAGTGTTCGACGGTGAGGCGGGCCGCATGCTCGTCAGCCTGTTGTCCGACGAGCGCGCCTTCCTGCGCGAGCACGCGGCGTGGGCGCTCGGCTCCGGTCTCCCGCGTGCCGACGCGATGGGCTCGCTCCTCGGCATGGTGGTCGAGGGTGGATTCACCGGGATGCTGGCGCAGCGTACCCTCGAGCAGTGGTCGGGCGCGACGGCCGAGCAGCTGGTCGTCGGCGTCGAGGGCGCACTGCTCGGTGTCGTCGAGCCTGAAGCTCGGGCGCGGCTCGTCGAGACGCTCGGGCTGGTTCGGCACTCCATGGCGAC
>DASUVU010000086.1:0-6642 GCA_036378815.1 Agromyces sp.
CGCAAGGTCACCGTCGTCGACCACGGCGACACCGACCTGCTGCCGGGTGAGCTCGTCGACCGTTCGCGGTACAACGAGATCAACCGTGCTGCGCTCACCGAGGGCAAGAAGACGGCGTCGGCGCGCCAGGAGGTCATGGGCATCACCAAGGCCTCGCTTGCGACGGAGTCGTGGCTGTCGGCCGCGTCCTTCCAGGAGACGACCCGCGTGCTCACGCAGGCCGCCATGGAGGGCAAGAGCGACCCGCTGGTCGGCCTCAAGGAGAACGTGATCATCGGAAAGCTGATCCCAGCCGGTACCGGCCTCGCCAAGTACCGGAACGTCGCCGTCGAGGCCACCGAGGAGGCGAAGGCGGAGCGCTACCCGAACCGCATCTTCGCCGACGACGCGGCCTTCGCCGAGGGCGACCTCAGCTTCGTCGACTTCGACGCGTTCTCGAGCGACGACTACACGCCCGGCAGCTACAGCTGATCCGAGCGGTGATCGAGTAGCGGCGCCGTCGGCGACGCGCATCGAGATCCACGACCGAAGGGCCCCGGAGAGATCCGGGGCCCTTCGGCGTACGCGGACGTGCTTCAGGTGCGCGCCGGGATACGATGCGGGGCACGTCGATGAAAGGCACCCAGATGACGGATGTCCCTCCTGCGCCGCGTCCGCCGCTCGTTCGTCGCCCGTTGTTCTGGCTGATCCTCGCGGCGGGACTGCTGCTCGTCGCGCTGGCGATCGCCATCGGGTTGGCGATCCGTGCATCCGGCGGGGCCTCCGACGCCGCCTCGACGATGCCCCCCACGTCGACGCAGAGCACAGCGGGCTCGGATGCCGTGACCCCGCCGAGCACGGACGCCCCGGCGACGGATCCGCCCGAGGCATCCGTCATCGACATTCCCACCACGTGCGCCGGCATCTACACCCGCGACTGGTCTGCCGAGATGGCCCCGCGCGTACTGAACCCGGCGTGGATCGACGATCCGGTACGTGGGTTCAAGCGGTGGGGCAGCAATGACGTCGGCCTCGTCACGGTGCTCGAGGCTACGACGCGGCTCGAGTGCAACTGGGTGCCCGAGAGCGGTGCGGGGCACCTGTTCCTCGTCACGGGCGTCGCTCAGCTGACGCCCGATCAGCAGGAGAGCACGCTCGACTACCTGGCCGAGAGCGATATGGAGTGCTACGACGAGCTCTCGGGCACTCGCTGCGTGATGGAGCGCGAGGAAGCCGGCGAGACATGGGGCGAGTCGCACTTCCTCCGCGAGGGCATCTGGATCGCCACCCGGTGGGGCGGAAACGGCCCCGACGGCTATACGCACGACATCGTGGCCGCGATCTTCGGCTGAACGACGTGCCGCGCCGCTCCGCGCGTGGGCCCGGCCACGTTGCTACAGTGGCCCCATCGCGGGTGCGAGGGCGCCCGGAAGGAGCGCGATGATGAGCAGCACGACTCCCGGATCCGACCCCGAGGCGCCGCGCGACGCCGAGGGCGCCGACCGCGACCCAGACGATCTCGACCGCCATGACGACGTGCATGCCGAGGGGTCGTCGGCCGGCGAGCCGGCCCGGGTGCCCGACGCCGCGGCATCCGACCGCAACGAGCCCGCGGCACCCGACGTGGAGCCGGAACCGGTCGCCGAGCCCGACCGCCGGCCCGTCGCGGAGCCCGAGACCACCGCCGAACGCGAGACGGTCGCCGAGTCCGCCTCCGAGCCCGAGCCTGCGAGAGTCGACGAGACCGCACGCCTCGACGCCGCACTCGGGCGCGCCAGCACGCTGCCGGCCGCCGACCAGGGCGACCTGCCCGAGCCCGTCCCCGCCGATTCCGTGCGGCGCGAGACCTACATGCCGGCCTCCACGGCCCCGGCGACCGGGGCGGCCGGCGCCGCGACCCTCGCCCCCGATGCCGAGCGCGATGAGCTCTACGTGGCGCCGCAGCCCGGCGTGCAGACCATCTACGTGCAGGCCCCCACGCCCCCGAGGATGCGCGGCAACCGCGGGCTCGGCGTCCTCGTCGCGCTCGTCGGCACCGTGCTGTTCGGGCTCCTGTACGCGGGCGTGTCGTATCTCCTGTTCCTCTCCCAGCGTGATGCGGGCGAGGCAGCCGACGCCCTCACGCAGTTCCTCATGTCGTTCGCCTTCTGGGCGCCGGTCGTGATGTTCTTCGTCGGCTTCGCGCTGCTCGCGGTCATCGTCAACCGGGGCGCGTGGTGGTACTACGCGGTCTTCGGCCTGCTCGTGGCCGTGCTCGTGTACCTGGCCTACCTCGGCGGCGCGCTCGCAACCGTGCAGGCGTGGACGCGACCCGTCGAGGAGGTGCAGGGCTTCATCGGCGACCGCTGGTTCGACCCGCTCGCGATCGTGGCCTTCATCATCGCTCGGGAGATCCCGGTCTGGCTCGGCGGGTGGATCGCATCACGCGGACGAGCAGTGGGCGAGCGCAACCGGCTCGCACGCGAGGCGTACGATCGCGAGCTCGCGGCGGGGCCGCAGCCGCAGTACACGAACTGAGCGGCATCCGACACGTCCGACGACCCCGCCCGCCCGACGGCGGCGCGGGGTCGCCGCATGCTGCGGTTAGGCTGCTGTGTCGGGGATGGTGACTCCTCCCCATCGACACCCTGCGTCCGGTCGTGATCGGGTGGCGAGACAGCCTCTCCCACACGCAAGGAGCACCGTGAGCGTCACCCTCGACGTCGACGACGAGCCGATCCCGGGCCTCGACGCCGACGGCCGGCCCGACCCCGCCTATGCAGCCCGGCTCGGCATGGTGCCTGCGCCGGGCGGCCGACGCTCGGCGGCGTTCGCGCTCGACGCCACCGTGTGGGCGGTGCTCGCGGCCCCCGCGATCGTCGGTATCGCGATCCTCGTCTCGGAGGCGGCGGCGTCGGGCATTTCGCCGGCCGGGCTCGCCGTGGGCCCCTCGATGCTCCCGTTCGTGCTGGTCGTCGTGAGTCAGGCGCTGGTGATCGTGTTCGGCCTCGTCCAGCTGATCCTGCACGGGCGGCGGGGCATCACGCTCGGCAAGGCCTCGTTCGGCATCCGGTCGGTGAAGGCGGCGACGTTCGGGCGACCGGGCTTCTGGCGCGTCACCCTGCGTGCCCTGGTGCTCTGGGGGGCCCAGGTGATCGTGCCCCTGGTCGGCCCCGCAGTGCTGTTCGCCTCATCGAGCTGGGACCCCGAGTCGCGGGGCCGCAGCTGGCTCGACCGGATCGGCGGATGCTACGCCGTCGACGTCCGCCGTGGCCTCGACCCCTTCGACGCGAAGGCCATGCGCCACGCACGCCGCGCGCTCGACGCGCCGGCCGCCGTCGAGCCGGTGCGGCTGCCGTCGCTCGCGAGCAACCGCGCACCCGCGGAGGAACTGTTCATCCCGTCGGCGCGCTCGAGCTCGGGCGTGGTGTCCGCGGCGCCCGAGGAGGCCGGTGCGTGGGTTGCCCCAGCGCTGGTGCCGGCCCCCGTGGCGTCGGCGTCGGAGGCGTCGGCGTCGGAGGCCGGCCCGTACGTGCTCGAGTTCGACGACGGCACGCGCGTCGCGGCATCCGTCACCGGGCTGCTCGGCCGCAATCCCACTGGCGCGCCCGACGAACCGCGGGCGCAGCTGCTCGCGCTCGTCGACGACAGCATGCGCATCTCGAAGACGCACGCGGCGTTCGGCGTCGACGGCGCAGGGTTCTGGGTCGCCGACCGGTCCTCGAAGAACGGCACCACGGTGCATCCGCCCGATGGCGAAGCGCTCCGACTGCCGCCCGGGGTCCGCACCCCCGTCCCGGCCGGCTCGCGGGTGACGCTCGGCGGCCGGAGCTTCGTGGTCGTCGCCGGAAGGACCGCATGAAACTCAAGCTCGGGCTCCGTCGCCAGGCGGGGTCGCCCGTCGACATCGTCGTGACGGCCGATTCCACGGCCACCGTCGAGGACCTCGCCCGCGCCGTCGCCGAGACCGATCCGGCCTCACCGCTGCGCGGCCGGGATACGTCCTCGACGCTCACGCTCACGCTCGCGGTCGCCCCGCCGACGTCGACCGAGCCGGTGGTGCTCGAGCCCCACCTCCTCATCGGCGATGCTCCGATCGGCTCCGGCTTCAACGTCGCGGTCGTGGCGCACGCGCCGACGAGGTCGGGAACGGATGCCTCCGCTGCCGCGGTGATGCGCATCCTGAACGGACCCGAGACGGGGCGCGAGGTGCCGCTGCGTCGCGGCCACAGTACGATCGGCCGCGCCGCCGGCGTCGACGTGGTGCTCGCCGATGCGCTCGTCTCCAAGCGACACGCGCGTGTCGAGGTGGACCAGGGCATCGAGCTCGTCGATCTCAACTCGGCGAACGGGCTCCTCGTCGACGGCGGCCTCGTGCAGCGCGTGCGCGTGATTCCGGGCCAGGTCATCACCATCGGCGAGACGGATGTCTCGTTCTCACTGGTCGCGGGCACCGACGATGCCGTCGATCCCGTGCTCGAACGCGGCGGTGCGCTGATGTTCAACCGTTCGCCGCGCGTCGAGGTGCGGTACCCCGGCACAGAGCACCGGCATCCGGTCATACCGACGGAGGCGGACCCGCGGCTCTTCCCGTGGCCGATGATCGTCGCGCCGATGCTGCTCGGGCTGTCGATGTTCTTCATCACGAAGAACCCGTACTCGCTGTCCATCGTCGCGATGTCGCCACTCATGATGCTCGGCAACTTCGTCGGCCAGCGCACGCAGCAGGGCAAGAAGCTGCGACTCGAGATCGACACGTTCGAGACGCAGGTCGAGGAGCTCGAGGAGACGCTCGCCCGTGAGACCGTGGTCGAGCGGGCACGCCGGCACGCCGAGGCGCCGGCCGTGGCCACGGTGTACGAGGAGGCGATGCGTCTCGGCGGAATGCTCTGGACCCGGCGGCCCGAGCACTGGAACTTCCTCGCGCTGCGCCTGGGGGTCGGCCGTGCGAAGAGCCGAAACACCGTGCAGCAGTCGAACGAGCAGAAGGGCATCGCCCGGTACGCCCGGCTGGTCGACAGGCTGCGCTCCCGACACGAGTTCATCCACGACGTGCCGCTGGTCGAGGCGCTGCCGCACTCGGGTGCGATCGGCATCGCGGGTCCGCGCCATCTCGCCGCCGACGTGCTCCGCGGCCTGGGGGTGCAGCTGTTCGGCCTGCACGCGCCCAACGAGGTCATCACCGCCGCGATCGTCGACCCGGCATGGGCCCGCGAGCTCGAGTGGATGAAGTGGCTGCCGCACACGACGAGCCCGCGCTCGCCGTTCGCCGAGCTCGCCCTGGCCGACAGCCAGTCGGCAGGCAGCGCCCTGTTGAGCGGCCTCGAGGAGACGATCCTCGGGCGCCTGTCGGGCACGCCCAGCCGCCGCGGGCCCCTCCGCGACACCGACACCACGATGGCCCTCGGCGC
The DNA here is from genome assembly GCA_036378815.1 of Agromyces sp. GTDB lineage: Bacteria > Actinomycetota > Actinomycetes > Actinomycetales > Microbacteriaceae > Agromyces. The sequence goes on from DASUVU010000086.1 coordinate 5,370, forward strand.
CCGTGTCGGGGAGACCATCGATCGGGGCGGCGCACTCGACGGCGACCTCGCGCTCGTGCTCATCGCGTCGAACGATGCACCGGTCGACCGGCCGCGCCTCACCCAGGTCATCGAGCGGGGCGCCGACGCAGGTATCTTCACCATCTTCCTCGCCCCGACGGTGGAATCCCTGCCCGCGGCCTGCCGCACGTTCATCGACGCGACCGATGGCCTCGAGCGGGCCACGGTCGGGCTCGTCCGGGCCGGCGAGCAGTTCGAGGGCGTCACGGTCGAAGGCGTCTCGAACCAGTACGCCGAGGTCTTCGCCAAGCGGCTCGCGCCCGTCGCGGACTCGAGCTCCGTCGCGGCCGACTCCAGCGACCTGCCGCGCAGCGTCCCGCTGCTGAAACTCCTCGGCACCGACATCGCCGCCCAGCCGACCGCCGCGATCGAACGGTGGCGGCAGAACAACTCGATCCTCGACCGCTCCCGCGGGCCGCGGCCGCGACTGAAGCGCGCGGGTACCCTCAAGGCCTTCATCGGACAGGGCAGCCCCGACGCGATGTCGCTCGACCTGCGTACGCAGGGACCGCACGCTCTGGTCGGCGGCACGACCGGATCGGGCAAGTCGGAGTTCCTGCAGGCGTGGGTGCTCGGCATGGCCGCCGAGTACAGCCCCGACCGGGTCACGTTCCTCTTCGTCGACTACAAGGGCGGTTCGGCCTTCGCGGACTGCGTGGAGCTGCCGCACTGCGTGGGCCTCGTCACCGACCTGAGCCCGCACCTCGTGCGCCGGGCGCTCACGAGCCTGCGGGCCGAGCTCCACCACCGCGAGCACCTCTTCAACCGCAAGAAGGCGAAGGACCTGCTCGAGCTCGAGAAGCGCCAGGATCCCGAGACGCCGCCCGCCCTGGTGCTCGTCATCGACGAGTTCGCGGCGCTCGCGGGCGAGGTTCCCGAGTTCGTCGACGGCGTCGTCGACATCGCCCAGCGCGGCCGCTCGCTCGGCATCCACCTGATCATGGCGACGCAGCGCCCCGCCGGGGTCATCAAGGACAACCTGCGGGCCAACACGAACCTGCGCGTCGCCCTGCGAATGGCGGACGAGTCGGACTCGAACGATGTCGTCGGCGACCCGATCGCCGGCACCTTCGACCCCTCGATCCCCGGCCGCGGCATCGCCAAGACGGGTCCGGGGCGACTCGTGCCGTTCCAGTCGGGATATGCCGGCGGATGGACGAGCGATGCGCCGGATGTCGCGCAGGTCCGCGTCGCCGAACTCCGGTTCGGCGGG
>DASUVU010000087.1:0-3142 GCA_036378815.1 Agromyces sp.
ATGGCGATCTACGATGAAGTATTGAGCACCGCACTCGAAGGAGGGGCTGACTCATGAGCCAGACAATGACCGAAACCCAGGGAGCGGCCGCCGCCACGGCGACCGTCGAACACTGGATCGACGGGGCATCCGTCGCCGGCGATTCCGACCGAAGCGGGCCCGTCTACAACCCCGCGCTCGGCATCGAGCAGAAGCGCGTGCGCTTCGCCTCGACCGACGACGTCGACATGGCCGTGCAGGCCGCGGCCAGGGCCTTTCCCGGCTGGCGCGACACGTCGATCGCCAAGCGGCAGGCGGTGATGTTCAAGTTCCGCGAGCTCTTGAACGCACGCAGTGGCGAGCTCGCCGAGATCCTCACGAGCGAGCACGGCAAGGTGCTGTCGGATGCCGCGGGCGAGATCGCGCGCGGACTCGAGGTCGTCGAGCTCGCGACCGCCATGCCCGGGTACACCAAGGGCGAGTACTCCGAGAACGTCTCGACAGGCATCGACGTGTACTCGCTGCGCCAGCCGCTCGGCGTGGTGGGCATCATCAGCCCGTTCAACTTCCCGGCCATGGTGCCGCTGTGGTTCTTCCCGCTCGCGATCGCGACCGGCAACACGGTGGTGCTGAAGCCCTCGGAGAAGGATCCGTCGGCCGCCGTCTGGCTTGCGAAGCTCATGAAGGAGGCCGGCCTGCCCGACGGCGTGCTGAACGTCGTGCACGGCGACAAGGTCGCGGTCGACGCGCTGCTGGAGCATCCGACGGTGCGTGCGATCTCGTTCGTGGGCTCGACCCCGATCGCGCAGCACATCTACACGACGGCGACGGCGAACGGCAAGCGCGTCCAAGCGCTCGGCGGCGCGAAGAACCACATGCTCGTGCTGCCCGACGCCGACCTCGACCTCGCTGCCGATGCGGCCGTGAACGCCGGCTTCGGCTCGGCGGGCGAGCGCTGCATGGCGATCTCCGCACTGGTCGCGGTCGACTCGATCGCCGACGAGCTGGTCGAGAAGATCAGCGAGCGGATGTCGCGACTGAAGACCGGCGACGGAACCCGCGGTTGCGACATGGGGCCGCTCATCACCCGCGAGCACCGTGACAAGGTCGCGGGGTACCTCGATGTCGCGGCATCCGACGGCGCCGACGTGGTGGTCGACGGACGCGACCCCGAGGTCGACGGCGAGCCCGACGGCTTCTGGATGGGGCCGACCCTGGTCGACAAGGTGCCGACCTCATCCGCCGTCTACCGCGACGAGATCTTCGGCCCGGTGCTGTCGATCGTGCGGGTCGAGGGCTACGAGGAGGGCCTCGAGCTCATCAACAGCTCGCGCTACGGCAACGGCACGGCGATCTTCACGAACGACGGAGGCGCCGCTCGGAAGTTCCAGCGCGAGGTGACGGTGGGCATGGTCGGCATCAACGTGCCGATCCCGGTGCCGGTGGCGTACCACTCGTTCGGTGGCTGGAAGGACTCGCTGTTCGGCGATGCGAAGGCCTACGGTGCGCGCGGCTTCGACTTCTACACCCAAGAGAAGGCGATCACGTCGCGGTGGCTCGACCCGAGCCACGGCGGCATCAACCTCGGGTTCCCCCAGCACGACTGAGCCTTCCGTTCGGTGAGCTGTCGGCGCGCGGAGCGCCGCGCCGGCAGTTCACGCACGGGAACGTCTTCCGTGCGATCCCGAGGAGATCCGCATTCCCGACGACGAATCACCCGATATCGGTCCTCGAGATCGCCGATCGCCTCTGATTCGGCACGCGGTGCGGTGGTCTGCGACGTCAGTTGGTCTGCGACGTCAGGTGGTCAGGGGCGTCACGCAGGCGGGAGCGCGTCGCGCAGCATCTCGAGCGCGGCGCGAACCGTCTGGTGCACGACCTCCGACGGATCCCCGTCGAACTGGAAATGGGCGTCGCGGATGTCGCCACGTGCCGTGACCGCTGCGTAGACGCTGCCCGCCGGGTCGTCGCCGTCGGGCTCGGGGCCTCCGACGCCGGTCACGGCGACGGCGGCGTCCGCATCGAGGAGCTTCGCCACTCCGGTCGCGAGTTCGCGCGCGCACTGGATCGAGTTGACCGAGTCGGCCTCGACGCCGAGCACATCGCGCTTCACGGACTCCGCGTACGCGATGACGGCGCCGCGATACCACTCGGATGCCTCGGGCGCGGCGCCGAGCGCGTTCGAGATGCCGCCCGTGGTCAACGACTCGGCGGCGGCGACGGTCATGCCCGCCATGCCGGCACGCCGAGCGATCTGCTCGGCGATCGAAGCGAATTCCTCGGCCGGATCCTGCACCGCAATTCCCCCTTCTCGGTGGTTCAGCGACGGGTGCGACTGCTCGCGGCGAATGCGGCGATCGCCGCCTGTGCGGCCGGCGTCTCGATCGACGCGCCGATCGTGCGGGCCTCGTCGTCGAGCGCGTCCTGGAAGTCCCTCGTGAGCCCCGAGCGCACGAGTCGCTTCGTCTGCCCGAATGCCGCCGTCGCACCGCTGAGCCAGTACGAGGCGATCTCGCGTGCCCGGGTGTCGAGCGCCTCGGGGGCGACGACCTCGGTGACGAGCCCCCAGTCGAGCGCTTCGCCCGCCGTCAGCGTGCGTGACGTCAGGGTGAGCTCGAGCGCGCGGCGGGTGCCGATCGCCTCGGGCAGCAACGTGCTCACGCCGCAGTCGGGGGTGAGGCCGATGTCGGAGTACCGGCTGGCGAAGGTCGCGCGGTCGGATGCCACGACGAGATCGGCGACGAGCATGAATCCGAGCCCGCCGCCCGCCACTGGTCCCTGCACCGCCGCGACGATCGGCTTGGTGCTCTGGCGGAGCGCCCGGTGGCCGTCGTGGATGCGGTCGGCGAGGGCCCGGACGATGTCGCCGGTGCCGCCGCCGAGTGCACCGTCGGCCCCCTCACCGGATCCGAGCGCCGACATGGCGAGCACGTCGCCACCGGCGCAGAACGCGCGTCCGTTCGCGTCGAAGAGCACGGCGCCGATGTCGTCGCGCTCCGCGATCTCGTGGGCGATCGCCTGCCACAGGCCGATCGCCTCTGGGTCGACGGCGTTCAGCCGCGTGGGCCGGTTGAGGGTGAGGTGCGCGAGGCCATCGGTCACATCGAACAGGATCGCGTCATCGCTCATGGAGGTGGAGTCTAGTAAGGCGGCCCGGCAGAAC
>DASUVU010000088.1:0-8445 GCA_036378815.1 Agromyces sp.
CGACCCGCGCGGCGAGCGACGAGGACCTCCGGGATCGCCTCGCGGGCTTCGTCGCGGAACTGCACCGTCAGGGCACGACCACGATCGAGGTGAAGTCGGGCTACGGGCTGTCGGTGCGCGACGAGGAGCGGTTGGTCCGCCTCGCGCGCGAGGTCACCGACGAGGTCACCTTCCTCGGCGCGCACGTCGTGCCGTTCGAGTTCCGCGAGCCCGAAGGTGCCGGCGCCGACGCGTACGTCGACCTCGTCATCGGCGAGATGCTCGCGGCCTGCGCCCCGCACGCCCGGTGGGTCGACGCGTTCTGCGAGCGTGGCGCGTTCTCCGGCGAGCAGTCCCGTCGGGTGCTCGAGGCGGGCGCTGCCGCCGGCCTCGGCGTCCGCGTGCACGGCAACCAGCTGGGCGAGGGCGACGGCGTCCGCCTCGCGGTCGAGCTCGACGCGGCATCCGTTGATCACTGCACGTACCTGACCGACGCGGATGTCGCGGCCCTCGCCGGCTCGCGCACGGTTGCGACCCTGCTGCCGGGCGTCGAGTTCTCGACCCGCCAGCCGTACCCCGACGCTCGTCGCCTCATCGACGCGGGGGTCACCGTGGCGCTCGCGAGCGACTGCAACCCGGGCTCGAGCTTCACGAGCTCGATGCCGTTCTGCATCGCCGTCGCCGTGCGAGACATGGGGATGACGCCTGCCGAGGCGCTCTGGGCGTCGACCGCGGGTGGCGCGACGGCGCTGCGGCGAACGGATGTCGGGGCGATCCGCCCCGGTGCACGCGCCGATCTCGTCCTCCTCGATGCGCCCAGCCACGTGCACCTGGCCTACCGCCCGGGTGTGCCGCTCGTGGCATCCGTATGGGAGGACGGCGCGCGCATCGCGTGACCGGGATCGCTCAGTCGTCGTCGCTGCGGCGCAGACGCCGACGCGCCGAGAGGAGCATGATGTCGGGGCGTGACGCGACGAGCCGCTCGGCCCGGTCGAGGGTGTCGGTCACGCGTTCGGCGCCCGACGCCACGACCCCGACGCCGATGACGGCTCGGCGATGCAGGTCCTGCTGGTCGACCTCCGCCACGCTCGCCTCCGTCGCGCGTCTCAGGTCGGCGAGGATCGGGCGGATGACGCTGCGCTTCTCCTTCAGCGAGTGCACATCGCCGAGCAGCAGGTCGAACTCGATCCAGCCGATCCACATCGCCCCAGCCTGCCACGCCCGGAACCGTTGTTGTTCGGACGATCAGTGCGCCTGGCGTTCCTGCCTCGCGGCATCCGCCGCATCCTCCGCATCCTCCGCATCCTCGGACGGCGCGGCGGGGGCATCCCACGCGACCGTCACGCGAGGCTTGGCGAAGAAGAGCACGACGATCGCGCCCACCAGGAATGCGACCACGGGCAGCCACAGCGACTGCCCCATCGCCGTCGAGAAGCCCTCGGCGACCTGCGCGGGCAGGCGACCGACCGCACCGCCCGACGCCTGCTCCGCGGCCTCTGGGCTGAACCCGGGCAACTCGGCGGCCAGCCGTGCGTTGATGAGGGCCGTGATCGCCGCGCTGCCGAACACCGAGCCCACCTGGCGCGTGGTGTTGTACACGCCCGAGCCGGCCCCCGCCTGCGCGGGCGGCAGGTTCCGGGTCGCGCTCGTCGCGAGCGGCGCCCACAGCCCCGACAGGCCGACGCCGAGCAGCCCGGTCGGAATGAGCAGGAGCCACAACGGGGCATCCGGCGTCATGATGAGCCCGATCCACGCGAGGGCGATCGCGGCGACGATGAAGCCGACGACGGCGATCCACTTGGGGTCGACCCGGTCGGTCAGCCGGCCGATGAGCGGCGAGACGATCATGGTGGCGACAGCCATCGGCACGAGCATGAGCGCCGCCTGCGTCGGCGTCAGCCCGCGGGGCACCTGGTAGAAGAAGGCGAGCGGCAGCGGCATCGCCACGACGGACAGGCCCACGAGCGCGATCGCGACGTTCGCCAGCGAGAAGTTGCGGTCGCGGAACAACCCGAGCGGCAGCAGCGGCTCGCCTCGGTTGAACCGCTGCCAGACCACGAAGCCGGCGAGCACCACCACGCCGGCGATGATGAGCCCCCACACCGAGATCGGACCCACGATCGTGCCCCAGTCGTACGTGTGGCCCTCCTGGATCCCGAAGATCACCAGGAACATCCCCACGGCCGAGAGCAGCACCCCGAACCAGTCGAATCGATGCCGGCGGGTGGTGAGGCGCGGAACCAGCAGCCACGCCGCGATGAAGGCGACCACTCCGACCGGCACGTTCACGAAGAAGATCCACTCCCAGCCGAGGGAGTCCACGAGCAGGCCGCCGAGGATCGGCCCGACCAGCACGGCCACTCCGGCCACGGCACCCCAGAGTCCCAGGGCCGCACCGCGCCGCTCGGGCGGGAAGATGCGGGTGATCACCGCCATGGTCTGCGGGGTCATGAGCGCGGCACCCAGCCCCTGCACCGTGCGGGCAGCGATGAGCGTTCCGATATCTCCCGAGAAGCCGCACCAGAGCGAGGCCAGGGTGAAGACCACGAGTCCCACCATGTAGACGCGCTTGGGCCCGAACCGGTCGCCGAGTCGTCCCGTGATGAGCAGTGGCACCGCGTAGGCGAGGAGGTACGCGCTGGTGACCCAGAGGGTTGCGGTGATGTCGGTGTCCAACTCACGCAGGATGGCCGGATTGGCGATCGAGACGATCGTCGAGTCGACCAGGATCATGAAGAACCCGATGACCAGTGCCCAGAGGGCCCGCCAGGGCTTGGCGACGTCTTCCATGTGCGGATCCCTCAGACGTTCAGCGCGAAGCACGAGGCGACGCCGGCCGCTCCACGACCTCGGGGACACGACGCACCTCGATCGCGCCGACTCCCGTGAAGCGGATCCACGCCCGGTCCTCCGACTCGACGACCGTCATGAGCACCCGGTCGCACGTGCTGCAGCGCACGACCGTGCCGGCACCGCTCGGATAGACCATCGCGCGTGCCAGCTCGGCAGTGGTGCCGCATCCCTCGCACCGCGCGACCGCCATCGTGACGTCGAAGGCGAAGAACTCGGCGAGTGGTCCGGCCAGCGAGTTGCCGTCGAGGTGGGTCATCACGAGCCTCCGTAGCGCTCGGTGCGGATCGACCTCGGGTCGTGCCCGAACTCGACCAGCCAATCGGCGATGCGTTCGACGAACCCCGTCGAGCCGCAGACGTACACGAGCGGACGCTCCGCCGCCGGCACGACCGCGGCCTCGAGCGCGTCTCGCATGATGCGTCCGGGCCCGGTCGGCCACCCGTCGGGTGCGCGCCGCGTGTAGATGAAGTCCACCTCGAACGGTGCGGATGCCGCGGCGAGTGCCGCGAGCTCGTCGGCGAAGTAGATGTCGTCGGGCGTGCGCACGGAGTACAGGAGGCGGAACGGCGCCGGATCGTCGGCCTCCGCGTGCGCGGTCGCGATGGCGTAGAGCGGCACCACCCCAGAGCCACCGGCGATCAGCTGCACCGGGCGCACGCCGTCGGACGGCGTGTGCTCGGCCGCCGGTCGCCAGACGAAGAACGCGCCGAGCGGCCCGTGCACCTCGAGCATGTCGCCCTCACGGACCTCGTCGACGAGGAAGGGCGACACCTCGCCGTCGGGCAGCTTGTCGACGGCGAGCGTCACCCGGGTGCCCCGGCCCGACGAGGCGATCGAGTACGACCGCGTGGCGGTGTATCCGTCGGGCGCGGTGAGCCGCACGTCGAGGTGCTGACCGGCGGCGTTGCCGGGCCATCCGTCGACCTCGAGCTCGAGGCGTGCCGCGTTCGGCGTCTCCCTGCGTGCTGCGACGACCGTCGCGGCGTGCCAACCGGAGCGCGGAACGGCGGCGATGGGCAGGCCAGACGACCGGTCCGCCGCGGCATCCGTCATCGGGCCGACGGAAGAGCCGACCGAGTCGCTCACCAGTAGCGCTCTTCCTTCCACGGGTCGCCGTGGATGTGGTATCCGTTCTGCTCCCAGAACCCGGGCTCGTCCTGGTCCATCATCTCCAGCCCGCGCACCCACTTCGCGCTCTTCCAGAAGTAGAGGTGCGGCACGAGCAGGCGTGCCGGCCCGCCGTGCTCGGCCTCGAGCGGTTCGCCGTCGAACTCGAACGCGATCCACGCCTTGCCGTCCAGCAGTTCGTCGAGTGGAACGTTCGTCGTGTACCCGCCGTAGCTGTGCGCCATGACGTAGTCGAGGTCGGTCTCGACGTGCTCGAAGATCGTGTCGAGCGAGACGCCGCGCCATGACGTGCCGAGCTTCGACCAGTGCGTCACGCAGTGGATGTCGGTCTCGACGTTCTCGATCTCGAGCGCCATGAACTCGTCCCAGTTCCAGGTGCGCTCGCCGGATTCGGTGCGAACGGTGAAGTCCCAGTCGGCCGTGTCGATGTCGGGCGTCGGCCCGGCCGAGAGCACCGGGAAGTCGCGCACGAGCGTCTGTCCGGGGGGCAGGCGGTCGTCGTGCTCGCGACTGCGTCCGCTGAATCCTCTGGTGATGAACGACATGACGGTCCCCTCCCCGATGTTGGGAGTTGCTGATGGCGGGAGTCTAGTGATCGAGCCACCGGCTGTCACCGTTCGGCTAGCGTTGAAGCCATGCCGACCACCCCGGCGGCGCCCCACGGCGACGGAACGCTCATCCCGGTGCACGAGCACCTCGAGCGCGTCCTCGCGACGGTCACGCCGGTCGGCCGGGTCGAGTGGGTGCAGCTGTCGGATGCCGCAGGCCGCACACTCGCGGCATCCGTCGACGCACTGGTCGACCTGCCGTCGTTCGACAATTCCGCGATGGACGGGTACGCGGTGCGGCGAGCGGATGTCGCGACGGCAGCACCCGACGCGCCGGTCGAACTCGACATCGTCGCCGACCTGCCCGCGGGCACCACGACCGACGTCTCGATCGGGCCCGGCCAGGCGGCGCACATCATGACGGGCGCACCGATCCCGCCAGGTGCCGACGCGGTCGTTCCGATCGAGCAGACGGATGCCGCGCCCGCGCGCGTCGCGATTCGCCGGGCTCCGCGCCCGGGCCATCACATCCGCCTTCGGGGCGAGGACCTCCGCGCCGGCGACCGCGTGCTCACGGCGGGCATGCCGCTCGGCGCACGCCGGATCGCCGCCGCTGCCGCCGCCGGCCTCGCGGAGTTGCCCGTCGTCGCGCTGCCGCGCGTCGCGGTCGTCGCGACCGGCAGCGAGCTCGTCGAGCCCGGCCGCCCGCTCGGCCGCGGCATGATCCACGACTCGAACTCGCTGCTGCTCGCGACGCTGGTGACCGAGGCCGGCTGCGTCGTGAGCGAGCGGCTGCGCCTCGCCGACGAGCCCGAGGCGGTGCGCGACTGGCTCGACCGACGTGAGCCGTGCGACCTCGTGGTCTTCGCGGGCGGCGTCAGCGTCGGCGCCCACGATGTCGTCCGCCATGTGCTCGGCGAGCTCGGCTCCGTCGGCTTCGCGACGGTCGCGATGCAGCCCGGCAAGCCGCAGGCCTTCGGAACGCTCGCCGACGGGACGCCGGTCTTCGGGCTGCCCGGGAATCCGGTGAGCGTTGCGGTCTCGTTCGAGGCCTTCGTCCGTCCGGCGCTGCGTCGCCTGCAGGGGCGTGCCGAGCTGCGGCAACCCGCGTGGCGGGCCGTCGCCGTGGAGGGCTGGAGGTCGCCTCCCGGGAAGCGGCAGTACATGCCGGTCGTGCTCGGTGACGGGCCCGACGGTCCGACCGTGCGCCCCGCGACCGCCGGCGGTTCGGGCTCGCATCTCGTGGGCGGGCTCGCGGTGGCAGACGGGTTCGCGGTGGTCCCCGAGGACGTCGAACAGGTCGCAGCCGGCGACACGGTCGGGGTGGTGATCACGCGATGAGTCCGGCCAGTGCGCCCGATGAGCTCGACGGGATCATCCTCGCCGGCGGGCGTGCCGAGCGGCTCGGCGGCGCCAGCAAGCCCGACCTCGTGATCGGCGGCCGGAGCCTGCTCTCGACCGCGATCGAGGCCGCGCGGGCGGCGGGGTGCGAACGGATCATCGTCGTCGGTCCACCTGAGCTCGACGCCCCCGGATGCACGGTCGTGCGGGAGTCTCCGCCTTTCGGTGGTCCCGTCGCGGCCGTGGCCGCCGGGCTCGCCGCCCTCCCATCTGCTGGTCGAGGAGCGCCCGGCGAAGCCGGACGCGTCTCGAGACCCGACCACGGTGATCTCCTCGTGCTCGCCTGCGACATGCCCGACGCCGCTGACGCGGTCCGGCGACTGCTCGCGGCGCTTCCCGGCGCGGGCGCCGGCGACGGCGTCTGCCTCGTCGACGGCGACGGCCGCCGGCAGTGGCTCGCCGCGATCTACTCGCGGTCGTCCCTCGAGCGCGCGGTCGGTGAGCTCGCCGCCGAGTCCGGCGTCGCGGGCGCGTCGATGCGTCGGCTCGCGGCATCCCTCGACCTCGCCTCCGTCGCCGACGGGGGCAGCACCCACGACATCGACACCTGGAGCGATCTCGAACGAGCGCGCTCCACCGAACAGGAGGCAACGCAGTGAACGATCAGCAGTCCCCCGAGACGCTCGACCGGTGGCTCGCGGCCCTCGCGGCCGAGCTCGGGATCGATCCCGCGACCGTCCCCGTCGGCGAGATCCTCGATCTCGCGCGCGACATCGCCCACGGCGTGGCACGGCCCGCCGCACCGCTCAGCACGTTCGTCATCGGGCTCGCCGTCGGCGCGGGCAACGGCTCGCTCGCCGACCTGTCTGCGCGAGCGAGCGCCCTCGCCGAGAGCTGGCCTGCGGACGGGAATGCATCGGCGCTCGAGTAGCCGGATCGTCCGTCCTCGGGTCGCTCCTGAATACAAGGACGGCCCGCTGAGTGTCCTGTATTCAGGAGGAACCCCCTCTCTGCTGAATCTGGTGGTTCCGCGCGTTCGCCGAAAGGGATCCGCCGCACTGGCGTGCAGTGCTGCTAGCCGAGGTGACGGCCGAGGGCGTCGAGGAGGCCCCGCGTGCCTTCTTCGCGGTTGGGGCCGTCGGTCCAGAACTTGTCGAAGAAGACACCGTGTTCGGTATGCGTGAGCCGGGTGCCCCCGGGGATCTGCTCGAACTCGAAGGATGCCACTGATGTCGACATGTGGATACGGTCTAGCCACATGTCGTAGGTCGTGACGATGCGAACGTGCTCGACGATGTCGGTGTAGACGGACTCGTACCGTGAGAGCGGTCCGCCGTGGAACTTCGCCTCGTCGACGTCGCGTCCGCCGACGCGGAAGTCGAACGCCCACTCGCGGGACTCGAAGGTGTCGCCGTCGCCGAACCAACTGCGTTTCTGCTCATCGTCGGCGAACGCGCGCCAGACCTTTTCGACAGGTACGGGATAGTCGCGTGTGAGGGTGAACCCGGAGTGTGCGAGTCGGTGCTCGATCGTCATCGGTGCGTCCTATCGAGTGAAGGTGACGTGGATCGTGCCGCTCTCGGCGGCCTCCGTCGTCACATCGTGCGTGTGCTCGAGGCCTCGAAGGTCGTCCCACACGCGGTTGCCTCGGGCGAGCACGATCGGTGCGATCGCGACGTGCAGGTCGTCGACGAGGCCGGCACGCAGGAAATCGTGCGCAGTGCGCACCCCGCCCCCGACCCGGACGTCGAGTCCTCCGGCAGAGGCGGTGGCCTCCGCGAGCACATCCTCGATCGTGCCCCCACGGAAATGGAAAGTCGTGCCGCCGTCCATCGCGATCGCCGGGCGGGGCGCGGAATGGGTGAGCACGTAGACCGGGCAGCCGAACGGTGGCTGGTCACCCCACCACCCCTTCCAGTCCGGGTCATCGGGATACATGTGCAGACCGAACATAGCTGCGCCCATGATCTCGGCGCCCACGCCGGTGAAGAACGCCGAGGCATACGAATCGTCGACGCCAGTCGTTCCCGCGCCGCTCGTGTCCCCGAACACCTTCCGCCGGAATGTGCGCGTCGCCGCGTATGCCGCGGTGAGCGGTCCCCAATCCTCCCCCATCGGATTGTCAGCCGATGGATCGTGGGCAGCGGTATAACCATCGAGCGATGAGAACAGGTCGATGCGAACTCGGGTCATGCTAGGTCTCCGTAGTTGTTGCGCGGGTCAGGTGGATGCCGAGGCGGTCTGCCTGGCGTTCGGCGGATGTTCGCTGCTCGCCGAGCCAGAGATGAAGGACGTCCAGCGCACCCGGCCGCAGGCTCACAGTGCGGACCCGTCCCTGCTTGTTCGAGGTGATCACTCTCGCGTCCTCGAGGACCCGAAGATGCTGGAGCAGGGACGGCAACGTCATCGAGAACGGGGCCAAGAGGTCAGACACGACCGCCGGGGACTTCGCGAGCCGCTCGACGACCATCCGCCGGGTAGGGTCTGCGAGAGCGCGAAGGACCACGTCCACCTCGGCGGAATAGTTAGGCATATACCTAACTATTCCGCATGCGCGGCGTCGCGTCAACGGCCGCATACGTGCACGCGAAAGGAA
>DASUVU010000089.1:0-4858 GCA_036378815.1 Agromyces sp.
CACGAACATCCGTCGGAATCCCGTTCGATCGGTTCGGCGGCGGAGGTGCTGGAGGCGATGCGGGCGCTGCCCACTAACGACCGCGAGTGACCTCCGCCATCGCCGACCAGTCGAGGTCCTTGAGATCATCATCGGCGAGCGCGCGCTCGAAGGAGTCGCGGATGACCGGGGCGGTCGGCAGCGTGATCCCGCGCTCCTCGGCGAGATCTTCGGCAAGGCCCAGGTCCTTGAGGCCGAGTGCCATCGAGAACCCGGCCGGGCGATACCGCCGCTCCGCGATCATCGGACCGTATCCGCTGTAGGCGACCGCACCGAACAGGGAGTTCGTCGCGAGTTCCATGAACTCGGATGCGTCGATCCCGTGCGCCTCGACGAGGCTGATCGACTCGGCCATGGCCTGCATGGAGTGCAGGAGCATGAAGTTCATCGCGACCTTGGCCACGTTGGCGCGACGAGGGCGCTCGCCGAACCGCCAGACGCGCACGCTCAGGTGCTCCAGGAACGGGACGACGCGGTCGACGAGCTCGTCGGGGCCGGCCACCATGAGGTTGAGGTTGCCCGCCGCCGCGACGGTCGGCCGACCGAGCACCGGCGAGGCGACGTACCCGACGCCCGCATCCCGGTGCACGCGCTCGAGCCGGTCGGCGGCGGCCGCGCTGATCGAGGCCGTATTGACGTGGACGCGACCGGCCTCGCCGCGCAGGTTCTCCACGGTGAGCACCGCCTCGGCGGCCTCGTCGTCGGCGAGCATCGAGAACGAGACCGGGGCGGCGAGCGCCTCGGCTGCGCTGGACGCGAGGGTGGCGCCGGCCGCGACGAGCTCACCGGCCGCCTGCGGCGAACGGTTCCAGACGATCACGTCGTGCCCGGCGGCCACGAGGCGACCGGCCATCGCCGATCCCATGTTGCCGAGTCCCAGGAATCCGAGTCGAGCCATGATGCGAGTGCCTTCCTTCGATGTGTCGAGAGCGTGGGGCCGGATGCCGCGTGAGGGGGTCACCCAGTCGGCGTGAAGATCTCGGGGTGCGCGGCCAGCATCCGACGCGTGCGTCGGATGTGCCCTTCGACAGTGTGAGCGGCGCCCTCCACGTCGCCGTCGCGAAGCGTCGCCACGATGTGCCGGTGCTCGTCGTGCACGATCCGCTGGCCGTGCACGTCGACCAGCGTCGTGTACGCGCGCCGGTACTGCTGGGTGGTGTTCCAGAGCCGCCGCACGAGGTCCCCGAGCATCAGGGTCTCGCCGCCCGAGTAACTGAGCATGTGGAACTCCCGGTCGAGACGCAGGAACTCGACGACGTCTTCGGTGTCGGCCATGGCGCGGGCGAGCTCGTCCATCGAATCGAGCGTGTCGGCCGTGAGGTGCGGAGCGGAATAGTGCAGCAGCAGCGGTTCGAGCCGTTCGCGCGTCTGGTAGACCTCTTCGCATTCGCGCAGCGTCAACCGCGAGACCCAGGCGCCGGCGTTCGCCACGAGGGTGACGAGCCCCTCGGTCTCGAGTTCCTTGAGGGCTTCGCGAACGGGGACCCGGCTGGCACCGAAACGCTCGGCGATCTCCTCCTGACGCAGCCGCATGCCCGGGGCGAACTCGCCGCGAGCGATGGAGTCCCGGATGCCGGCGGCGACCCGGCGGCTGGCAGAGCCGTCGCGCGTCGCGGGTGGGAGGTGCTTCACCGTGCTCATGCCGACGGGTTCCTCGGATCCCACAGCTTCACGGCGCTGGTCGCCTCGTACGCCTTGCCGTTCGGGAAGCTCACGAGCTCGAACTGCATGCCCCACGGGCTGAGGAAGTAGACCCAGCGCTGGCCCTCACTGGCGTTGCGACTCGCGGTCGGCTCCCCGAGCACGCGAATGCCCTCCGACCGGAGGAACTCGACCGCGGCATCCAGGTCGTCGACATAGAACGCGAGGTGGTGACCGCCGAGATCGCTGTTGCGCGGCTGGTCGCGCTGGCCGTCGGCCGGCTCCCACTGGAAGACCTCGAAGTTCGGGCCGTGCTGACACCGGTAGAAGCGCAACTCTCGCATGATCGACCGCGGATGCACGCCCAGGTGTTCGCTCATCCAGTCGTCGTCACGCTCGAAGGGCCCGAGCGTGTACACGTACTCGCAGCCGATCACGTCGACGAAGAAGCGATGCGCCTCGTCGAGGTCGGGCACGGTGAACCCGATGTGCTCGGTTCCACGGAGGCCGGGAAGCGCCATGTCGTGATCCCTTCATCGCGATGACTGGATGCAATCTTAGCCCCAAGTGGCCATTCAGCGCATGGATCGTCCGTGAATCCGTTGAAATTGGATGCAATCGGGCATAAGCTGACCGACATGCCGAAACAACGACGTTTGGATCCGGCGGCGCCCTGGGTCGAGATCAGCACCACGGCCGCCGACTGGAAGGCCGCCGACCCGGCCCTGCTGGCGACCATGCTCGGCGAGCTGCACCTCATCCGCGCCTTCGAGGAGCGTGTACTCGAGCTCGCCGCCGAGGGACTCGTGCACGGGCCGACCCACTCGTCCATCGGGCAGGAGGGCGGCGCCGTCGGTTCGATCGTCGGCCTGCGATCGAGCGACGGCATCAACGGCTCGCACCGCGGCCACCACCAGTTCCTGGCGAAGGCGATCACGCACGTGTCGGGCGGCAGCCTCGACCTCGATCAGCTGGTCACCGACGACCTCCAGGTGGTGCTCCAGCGCACGCTCGCCGAGATCCTCGGTCTCGCCCAGGGGTACTGCCGAGGCCGCGGCGGTTCCATGCACCTGCAGTGGTTCGAGGCCGGCGCTCTCGGCACGAACGCCATCGTGGGCGGCGGAGTTCCGCTTGCGGCCGGCAACGCGTGGGCGCAGAAGCACTCCGGCACCACGGATGTCACGGTCACCTACTTCGGCGACGGCGCCACCAACATCGGCTCGGTGCTCGAGAGCATGAACCTCGCGGCCGCGTGGAAGCTGCCCGTCGCGTTCTTCATCGAGAACAACCTGTACGCGGTCTCGACGCGCATCGAGGAGGTCACCGCCGAGCCCCGGCTCTCGGCCCGCGGCCTGGGCTTCGGCATCCGCTCGTACCGTGTCGACGGCATGGACCCGTTGGCCGTGCACCTGGCGATGGCCGAGGCCGAGAAGCACCTGCGCTCGGGCGAGGGTCCGGCGGTCATCGAGGCCGAGGTCTACCGCTACTTCCACCAGAACGGCCCCTACCCGGGCAGTGCGTTCGGCTACCGAACGAAGGACGAGGAGGCCGCCTGGCGCGAGCGGGATCCCGTCGCCCGCGTCGCCCGCGAGATGACGAGGCTCGGCCTCATCACCGATGAGCAGGTCGAGTCGGTTCGCGCACATGCCGTCGCCGCGATGGATGCCGCGACGGCCGAGTTGCTCGAGGCCGATCCCGAGAAGGAGGGTCGTCGTCGCATCCGCCCCGAACTCTGGCCCGACCCCGCGTTCGTCAACGTCGGAGTGCGCGGCGATGCGAGCGAGCTCGATGGCCGACGGGCGCTCGAGCCCACGGCCGACGATCGCGCGCGCGAGGAGATCAAGTACGTCGACGCGGTCGCCGGGGTGATGGAGCGTCGCATGGCCGAGGACCCGCGCATCGTGGTGCTCGGCGAAGACGTGCACCGCCTGAAGGGCGGCACGAACGGCGCGACCAAGAACCTCGCGACCGCGTACCCCGACCGGGTGCTCGGAACGCCGATCAGCGAGAACGCGTTCGCGGGTCTCGGCGGCGGCATGGCGCTCGACGGCAGATTCCGGCCCGTGGTCGAGTTCATGTACCCCGACTTCATGTGGGTCGCCGCCGACCAGGTCTTCAACCAGATCGGCAAGGCGCGCCACATGTTCGGCGGCGAGAATCCGGTGCCGTTGGTGCTCCGCACGAAGATCGCGATGGGCTCGGGCTACGGCTCGCAGCACCTCATGGACCCGGCCGGCATCTTCGCGACGAGCAGCGGATGGCGCATCGCCGCGGCATCCACCGCCGAAGACTACGTCGGCCTGATGAACGCGGCGCTCGCGCTCGACGACCCGGTGCTCGTCATCGAACACGTCGACCTCTACAACGAGACGGACACGGTCATCGCCGGCGACCTCGACTACGTGATCCCGCCGGGCACCGCGGTGGTTCGTCGCGAGGGCTCCGAGGCGACGGTCATCAGTTACCTCTCGATGGTGAAGCACAGCCTCGAGGCGATCGAGCAGTCGGGTGTCGATGCCGAGCTCGTCGACCTGCGTTGGCTCGATCGCGCATCGATCGACTGGGACACCATCGAGGCATCCGTCAAGAAGACCAACGCGGTGCTCATCGTAGAGCAGGGTGCGCGCGGCACATCGTACGGCGGCTGGCTCGCCGACGAGATCCAGCGCAGGCTCTTCGACTGGCTCGATCAGCCGGTGCAGCGCGTCACCGGCGCCGACTCCTCGCCCTCGATCTCGAAGGTGCTCGAGCGCGCGGCGATCGCGCGCACCGAAGAGGTCGTCGAAGGACTTGAAGTCGTGCGCGCCAACGCCGGAGGTGCCTGATGGCCACGACCGTGCGCATGCCCGAGGTGCTGGCGGGCGCGAGCGAGGCCGCGATCCAGGCGTGGTCGGTCGGCGTCGGCGACACGGTCGCCGTCGGTCAGCCCTTCGCCGAGATCGAGACCGAGAAGGCCGTGGTCGAGTACGCGGCCGAGACCGCCGGAACCGTGCTGCAACTGCTGGTCGCCGAGGGTGACTCGGTCGACGTGGGCACGCCGATCGCGGTCGTGGGGGAGCCCGGTGAGGTGGTCGATTCGACGGAGCCCGCGTCGGCAGCGCCCGCCTCGGAACCGCCCGCGTCGGCACCGCCCGCGTCGGCACCGCCCGCGTCGGCACCCGTGTCCGACCCCGACTCC
>DASUVU010000090.1:0-5705 GCA_036378815.1 Agromyces sp.
TTCGAGCCGACCGCCGACGGCCACGACACGACGGTGTACTTCCGTGAGCGCGCGGGTCGCGACTCCGAGGAGTTCTACGCGAACCCGGCGATCGGCGAGTTCTGGATCGGTCCTCGCCCCTCGCTCGCGCACGTCGCGGCCGACCTCGCCATCGCCACCCGAGGCCTCGAGGAGTTCGACCACGTCATCGAGGCCGTCGACACGTCGACGCTCGTGCTGCGCGAGGCCGACCCCGCCATCACCGAGCGCGTCGATCACGCACGCATCCGCTTCGCCGCCGAGGAGGCGCTGTCGACGAACGCGTCGGATGCCCCGTTCTCCCTCGAGGTGAACGCCGAGCACGAGCCCGACGGCGACCTCGCCCGGATGCTCTCCGAGCTGCGCCTCGTGAAGGACGAGTTCGAGATCGCCGAGCTCCGCGCCGCGATCGATGCCACCCGGCGCGGGTTCACCGAGGTGATCGAGGAGCTGCCCCGTATCACGTCGGAGGTGCGCGGCGAGCGGGTCATCGAGGGCGTCTTCGCCACCCGGGCCCGCCTCGAGGGCAACGACGTCGGGTACGGTTCCATCGCCGCGGCGGGTCCCCACGCGACGATCCTGCACTGGACGCGCAACGACGGCCCCGTCGTGCCCGGCGACCTCGTGCTGCTCGACGCCGGCGTCGAGCGCGACACCTACTACACCGCCGACATCACGCGCACGTTCCCCGTCAACGGCACCTTCTCCGACGTGCAGCGCCAGGTCTACGAGGCCGTCCTCGAGGCCGCGGATGCCGCGTTCGCCGTCGTCCGGCCGGGCGCCGTCTTCCGCGAGGTGCACGCCGCCGCCATGGAGGTCATCGCGAAGAGGACGGCCGAGTGGGGCTTCCTGCCGGTGTCGGCCGAGGAGTCGCTCCGGCCCGAGAACCAGTTCCACCGCCGCTACATGGTGCACGGCACGAGCCACCACCTGGGCCTCGACGTGCACGACTGCGCCCAGGCCCGTCGCGAGATGTACATGGACGGCGAGCTGAAGCCCGGCATGGTGTTCACGATCGAGCCGGGCCTGTACTTCCAGCCCGACGACCTGACGGTGCCGGTCGAGTTCCGCGGCATCGGCGTGCGGATCGAGGACGACATCCTCGTCACCGCCGATGGTGCAGAGAACCTCTCGGCGGGCATCCCGCGCTCGGCCGACGAGGTCGAGGCGTGGGTGCGCGGCGGCGGCGCGTAGATCGAAGCTGAACCCCGGGCGCGCGGTCAGCGCTCGGGGGCGCTGCGCTCCGATCCGGCGTCGTCGGCCGGAGCGGCGGACGCCACGTCGTCGGCCTGATCGGTCGCGAGCTCGCCGTAGCGGGGACGCGGCGGCGTGCGACCCGATGCCTCCGCACGCGCCCGCTTCGCGGCATCCTGAGCCTCTCCGTAGCTCATCGGCTGGGAGTCACCCGTCGACGGGGAGGTGGAGGGTGTCGACGACGGGGCCGACGACGGCGGCGGCGATGCCGGGCTCGCCGCCTCGACGCCCAGCACCTCGCGAGCCCGTTGGAGGTGCGCCGTGTCGGCGATGATCGCGTACCGCGTGGCGAGCACCTGCATCACCGAGGTGAAGTCGCGGCGGCGACGGTTCACCGAGTACGAGACCACGCTGAAGATCATGCCGAATCCGGCGCCGATGAGCACGGCCGAGATGAGGATGCCGAGCGAGGCGCCCGTCGGCGCGAAGATGAAGAAGAGCAGCCCGAGGAACGTTCCGAACCACGCGCCCGAGAGTGCGCCCGCACCGGCGGCGCGGCCCCAGCTCAGGGTGCCGGTGATGCGCTCGACGCTCGTGAGGTCGGTGCCGACGATCGCGAGCTCCTTCACGGGGAACTCGGCCTTGGCGAGCCTGTCGACCGCCGACTGCGCCTCGGCGTAGGTCTCGTACGACGCCACGGTCTCGCCTTTGGGCAGGGTCGGGAACTGGCGGGACATGCGGCCGCCGAACGGCGATTGGTTGCTCACCGGGCCATTGTCCCACGCTCCCCGGAGCACGGCCGGAGCGGCCGAGCACACAGCTGCGGGGGCTAAGTTGGTAGCGTGAGCGCCACGAGAGTGTTCGTCGCCCGACTCGCCGGGTGCGCCGTCTTCGACCCCGCGGGGGATCGAGTCGGCAAGGTGCGCGACGTCCTCGTCGTGTACCGCAAGAACGACCCGCCGCGCGTCGTGGGGCTCATCGTCGAGATCCCCGGCAAGCGCCGCGTGTTCGTGTCGATCGGGCGCGTGACCTCGATCGGGGGCGGCCAGATCATCACGACGGGCCTCATCAACCTGCGTCGGTTCGAGCAGCGTGGCGGCGAGGTGCGCGTCATCGCCGAGATGCTCGGACGCAAGGTCGTCTTCAACGACGGGTCCGGCGAGGCGACGATCGAGGACGTCGCGATCCAGGAGCGCGAGCCCGGCGAGTGGGAGGTCGACCAGCTCTTCGTGCGGCGGCCGAAGGGCGCGTCGCCGTTCTCGAAGGGCCAGTCCGCCTACGTCACGTGGCGCGAGGTGCGCGAGGCGTCGCAGGCCGGTGAGGCGCAGTCGGCCGAGCAGCTCATCGCGACCTATTCCGAGCTGAAGCCGGCCGACCTCGCGAACACGCTCCTCGACCTTCCGATCCAGCGGCGACGCGAAGTCGCCGAGGAGCTTCCCGACGACCGACTCGCCGACGTGCTCGAGGAGATGCCCGAGTCCGACCAGGTCGACATCCTCGCGGGCCTCGGCGACGACCGGGCAGCCGACGTGCTCGACCACATGCAGCCCGACGACGCCGCCGACCTCATCGCACAGCTGCCCGAGGAGCGCGGCGAGCACCTGCTCGAGCTGATGGAGCCCGAGGAGGCCGACGACGTGCGGTTCCTCCTCTCCTACGGGCCCGACACGGCGGGCGGTCTCATGACCCCCGAGCCGATCATCGTCTCGGCCGACGCGACGGTCGCCGAGGGCCTCGCGCTCATCCGGCGCCACGACCTGCCGCCGGCGCTCGGCGCGGCCGTCTGCGTGACCCTTCCCCCGTACGAACCCCCCACCGGGCGGTTCCTCGGCATGGTGCACTTCCAGCGGATGCTCCGGTACCCGCCGCACGAGCGGCTCGGCACGCTCATCGACCAGGGCCTCGAGCCCGTGCGTGCCGACACCTCGGCCGCCGAGGTCAGCCGCATCCTCGCGAGCTACGACCTCGTGTCGGTCCCCGTGGTCGACGAGAAGCATCGACTCGTCGGGGTGGTGACGATTGACGACGTGCTCGATTACCTCCTGCCCGATGACTGGCGAAGTCATCCCGACGAGACCGAGGTGGGGCGCCGCGCTGCAGCGCGTTCCCAGCTGACGACGGGAAGTATCCCGATCTCGCATGGAAGGAGGGCAGGAGATGGCACGCGTTGACGTCGAAGACCGCCGGTTCGACACCCCGAAGGGCATCCGCCGATCCCCGTCCTTCCGAGGTTCCGGTGACAGCGACCGCTTCGGTCGCTTCACCGAGTGGGTCGCACGCGCGATGGGCACGCCCTGGTTCCTCCTCGGCCTCACCCTGTTCGTGGCCGCGTGGATCCTCTGGAACACGTTCGCGCCGCCGGCATTGCGATTCGACTCGATCGAACTGGGGTTCATCGCACTGACGCTCGTGCTCTCGCTGCAGGCCTCGTACGCCGCACCGCTCATCCTGCTCGCGCAGAACCGGCAGGACGACCGCGACCGCGTGCAGATCGAGCAGGATCGCCAGCGCGCCGAACGCAACCTCGCCGACACCGAGTACCTCGCCCGCGAGGTCGTCGCCCTCCGACTGGCGGTGCGCGACCTCGCGTCGAAGGAGTTCCTCCGGGCCGAGCTGCGCGCGCTGCTCGACGAGCTCGAGCGCCGTGACGAGGAGGAGCCCGAGCATGCCGCGAGCTGAGCCGGGGGCGATCGAGCAGGCCGTGCGCACCGCGCTGGCCGGCGTGATCGATCCCGAGATCCGCAAGCCCATCACCGAGCTCGACATGGTCGATTCGGTCTCGGCCGACGCGGCCGGGCGCGTGCACGTGGTGATTCGCCTCACGATCGTCGGATGCCCCGCCAGCGACCGCATCGAACGCGACGTGCTCCAGGCCGCCGAGACCGTCGTCGGCCCCGGCTACGCCGACGTGACGTTGTCGGTCATGACGCCCGAGCAGCGCGCGGCGCTCACCGAGCGACTCCGCGGAGGCCGGGCTGCCCGCGGCAACCCGTTCGGTCCGGGCAGCCTGACCCGCGTCATCGCGATCACGAGCGGCAAGGGCGGTGTCGGCAAGTCGACGATCACCGCGAACCTCGCCGTCGCGTTGGCGGCGCGGGGCCTCGCGGTCGGGCTCATCGACGCCGACGTGCACGGCTTCTCCATCCCGGGCCTGCTCGGGCTGGTCGACACTGCCGGCGTCGCGGCGCGGCCCACCCGCGTCGACGACATGATCCTCCCGCCCGTGGCGCACGACGTGAAGGTCATCTCGATCGGGATGTTCGTCGAGCCCACCGAGCCCGGCGGGCGCGCGTCATCCGTCGCCGTCGCGTGGCGCGGGCCCATGCTGCACCGCACCCTGAACCAGTTCCTCACCGACGTCTACTTCGGCGACCTCGACGTGCTGCTCGTCGACCTCCCGCCGGGCACCGGCGACGTCGCCATCTCGCTCGGCCAGCTGCTGCCCAATGCCGAGGTCGTCGTCGTCACGACTCCCCAGCCGGCTGCGGCGGATGTCGCGGAGCGATCGGGACTCGTCGCCCGGCAGACCGGCCAGCGCATCGTCGGCGTCGTCGAGAACATGGCGGGTTTCGCGGCCGCCGACGGCACGACGGTCGAGCTGTTCGGGTCCGGCGGCGGCGCCATCCTCGCCGAGCGACTCTCCGAAGGCCAGCCCGATCCCGTGGCGCTGCTTGCGAGCGTGCCGCTCAGCATCGCCCTCCGGCAGGGGGGCGACGACGGCGTCCCGATCGTCCTGGCGGCACCCGACGACCCCGCCGCGCGCGCGATCGACGACGTCGCGGCGCAACTCGCGGCGCTCCCCCGTTCGCTGAACGGGCGGCGCCTGGACGTGTCGGTGCGCTGAGGTGACGATGCGTCGGCGCCGTCCTGAGCTCGTCGACGGGATGCCTCGCACCCGCGGCATCCGACAGCTCACACTCCTGGCGGCACTCGCGATCGCCGGCGGGCTGCTCACGGCGTGCTCGCCGGCATCGGGCGACGACGGGTCTCCACCCGAGGGCCTCGCCGTCTCCATCAAGCAGGGCCGGCTCGACGTCGTCAACCGTCGGCTCGTGGTGCGATTCGAGAACTCCGGCGACGACGCGCTGACCGTCACCCGCTTCGACGTGCGCACACCCACCTTCGCCGAGCAGCTCGAGCGCACCGAGCCGGTGGAGCTCGGGCCCCACGACGCCCTCGATGTTCGCCTCGACCTGCCGGCGAGCGACTGCGACGCCGAACCCGGCCCCGTGTTCGTGACCGTCGAGTATCCGACGGACGATGGATCCGGCACCGCCGAACTCGTCGCCGACGACCCGTTCGACGTGGTCGCGTACGTGAGCACCGCGGACTGCCTCGCCGAATCGGTGTCGGATGTCGCCGCGATCGTGATGCCCGAGCACCTCCGCTCCACCGGGGCCGGCGCCGAACGGCGCGCGTTCATCGACGTCGCGATCCAGCCCGCGGCGCCCGGCGATGATGCATCGATGCACGTCGAGCGCGTCTGGGGCACC
>DASUVU010000091.1:0-4235 GCA_036378815.1 Agromyces sp.
ATCGTGATGTACCAGCGCGGGCTGAGCCGGGCGCTCACGCGAGCGGTGAAGGGCCTCTCGGCGTGGATCACCGACGACTACGACGGGCACCGGGTGCCGCAGCGCCTGAAGGAGCTCGTCGAGATCGCCACCGAGGGCTACGCGCGGGTGCGGGCTGCGAAGCCCGACGGCGTGCCGGTGCCGCACGGGTCGGAGATCACGCGGATGGGGATCGGCCGAGGCGTCATCGACTACGTCGCGTCGCTCTCCGACGACCAGGCCCTGGCGGTCTCGGAGGCCATCGACGGTCGGCCCGACCGGCTCTGGGACATCGGGCAGAACCTCTGACCGCGATCTCGCGACGTCACGAGCGACCCGGATCCGCCCAGCCGTCCTCGAGCTCGACGACGTCTCCGCCGAGCGTCGACTCGAACGCGAGGAACACGTCGACGAGTGCGTACCGGTCGGTGAAGTACCGCGCGTAGTAGGCCTCGAGCTCGGGGGCGAACCCGCCGTCGAGCACGACCTGCGATCCGAGGTAGGCGAACAGCTCGTTGGCGAGGTTCTCGGACCTGTCGCCGACCGACGCCGCGATCTGCGCGTGCACCGCGTCGTCGGCCGGCACCCGCAGGATCTCCGCCGCGACGAGCGCATCGACTTCGTCGCGCTCTGCGGCATCGAGCCGTGCGTAAGCCGCGTGCAGGAGCTCGTGCGCGGCCGTCGTCACCATCATCGGCCGCAGCCGCGCATCGTCGGGCTCGAGGATCGAGATGACGTCGTAGCCGTTGTAGCACCCGACCGTGGTGCCGCCGCCGGAGTCATCGGGCTCGAATGCACGCTGATCGCACTCTCGGGACACCTCGTCGTCATCGCGCAACCGGGGCCGCGCGTCGAAGAAGATCTCGCGCCCCTCCTCCGTGAGGAATGCCGCATCGGCGAGTGCCGCGATCTCGGCGTCGGGCCGGTCGAGGATGAGTCCCCCGGGTGTCGTGAGCTCGAGCATGACCAGGAGCCCGCCCAGGGTCAGCACGCCGACGAGCACGACGGTGAGGGCGTTCCGGGTCACGTCGGGGAGTATGGCACAGCCGGGTGACGTTCCCGCCGCAGGTCCGACGGGAGCGGGATGCTCGTCCCGGTTCAGCACTCCCCGGCATCCGGAGCCTGTCGTGCACGTGCCTCGCGCTCTAGGCTGGGCGTCGTGACCGAACGCGCTCGTCTCTCCGCCCGCATCGCCGCCATCGCCGAATCCGCCACCCTGAAGGTCGATGCGAAGGCGAAGGCGCTGCAGGCCGAAGGGCGCGCGGTCATCTCGTATGCGGCAGGCGAGCCCGACTTCGCGACGCCCGAGTACATCGTCGAGGCGGCGCTCACGGCCACGCACGACCCGAAGAACTACCGCTATACGCCCGCCGCCGGCCTTCCCGACCTGCGCGAGGCGGTCGCGGCGAAGACCCTGCGCGACTCGGGCCTCGAGGTCTCCCCGGGTCAGGTGGTCGTCACGAACGGCGGAAAGCAGGCGGTGTACCAGTCGTTCCAGGTGCTCCTCGACCCGGGGGACGAGGTGCTCGTCCCGACCCCCTACTGGACCACCTACCCCGAGGTGATCAAGCTCGCGGGGGGCACCCAGGTCGACGTGTTCGCCGGTGCCGACCAGGGCTACCTCGTCACGGTCGAGCAGCTCGAGTCCGCACGCACCGAGCGCACGAAGGTGCTGCTGTTCGTGTCGCCATCGAACCCCACCGGCGCGGTCTACCCGCCCGACCAGGTGAAGGCGATCGGCGAGTGGGCGCTCGAGCACGGCATCTGGGTCGTGACCGACGAGATCTACCAGAACCTCACGTACGCCGACTCGCCTGACGGTGCGCCGCCACGAGCCGTGTCGATCGTCGAGGCGGTTCCCGAGCTCGCGAACCAGACGATCCTCGTGAACGGCGTGGCCAAGACCTACGCCATGACCGGGTGGCGGCTGGGCTGGATGGTCGGGCCGGTCGACGTCATCAAGGGCGCCGCCAACCTGCAGTCCCACCTCTCGTCGAACGTGTCGAACATCTCGCAGCGGGCCGCGATCGCCGCGCTCACCGGCCCGCAGGACGCCGTGGAGGAGATGCGGCGGGCGTTCGACCGCCGCCGGCGCCTCATCGTCGACGAGCTGTCGAAGATCGAGGGCGTGACGGTGCCGGTTCCGCAGGGTGCGTTCTACGTCTACCCCGATGTCTCGGGGTTGCTCGGGCGAGCGTGGGGCGGGGTCACGCCCACCACGTCGCTCGAGCTCGCCGACCTCATGCTCGAGCAGGCCGAGGTCGCCGCGGTGCCGGGCGAGGCGTTCGGCCCGAGCGGATACCTGCGCTTCAGCTACGCGCTCGGCGACGAGCCGCTGCTCGAGGGGGTTCAGCGCCTGCAGCGGCTGTTCGGCTGAGCCTCCCGTCCCACCCCATCCGACTCGAAGAGGAGCACACGATGACCAACCACACCTACCGGGTCACCGAGATCGTCGGCACGTCGCCCGACAGCATCGACACCGCCATCCGGAACGGCCTCTCCCGTGCGGCCGCGACGATCCGCAACATGGACTGGTTCGAGGTCGTCTCGGTGCGCGGCGAGCTCGAGGACGGCGAGGTCGCCCACTTCCAGGTCACGCTGAAGATCGGCTTCAAGATCGAGGATCCCGCGTAACCCGTAACACCATACCTTCACACTTTGTGTAGTCATCCTTGACAGTTCCTCGCCTTCGGGGGATCCTTCAAGGGCAAGCATTTAGCGACACTGCACACTCCGGTGACCGCTGACGGTCTGAGGCATCCCCCGCCCCCGCACGACCGCTTGCGACATCCGGGAACTGTCCAAGGAGGTACGGTGAACGAAATCGAAGTTCCGGTGCTCATCGCCGGAGGAAGCTTGGTCGGGCTGACCACCTCGGTGCTCCTCGGCTCCAAGGGCGTGAAATCCCTCGTGGTCGAGAGGCACCCAGGCACCGCGATCCATCCGCGTGCGGCGATGCTGCACCAGCGCACGATCGAGATCTTCCGCGAGGCCGGCCTGAGCGACGTCGTCAGCGACGCGGCCGGGCTCGAGTTCGTGCAGAACGGCGCGATCATGGCCGTCGAAGCACTCGGCGGCAAGGAACTCGTCTACTTCCAGAAGAACGTCAACGAGGGTGTCGACCACCTGAGTCCCGAACCGCGCCTGTTCATCACGCAGATCGGACTGGAGCCGATCCTCCGTGACGAGGCGGAGCGGATCGGCGCCGAGAATCGCTTCTCCACCGAGCTCGTGAGCTTCGAGCAGGACGACACCGGCGTCCGATCCATCATCCGCAATCGCGTGACCGGCGAGGAGGAACTCGTCCGCTCCGAGTACCTCGTCGCTACGGACGGCGCGCACAGCACGATTCGCGAGCAGCTGGGCATCCGGATGCTCGGACGCGGCGACTTCGCGAACTGCATCACGATCTACTTCAAGGCCGACATCGACGCGCTCATCGGAGACCGCAACCTCAGTGTCATCTACGTCAACCAGCCGGGCCTGCTGGGATTCTTCCGCTACGCGATCACGCGAGACGGCGGGTTCCTCGTCGTCTTCTCCGCACTCGACGAGAACGGCGAGAAGATCCCCGATGTCGGTGCCAACGCGGATACGGAGCAGTGCCTCAGGTACGTGCGTACGGCGCTCGGCGCATCCGACGACCTGCCGATAACGATCGAGAACGTCCAGCAGTGGGCGGCCTCAGCCGGATGGGCCGAGCACTATCGGACCGGCCGCGTGTTCCTCGTCGGCGACTCGGCCCACGTGATGCCGCCCACCGGTGGCTTCGGAGGGAACACCGGGATCGTCGATGCCCACAACCTCGCTTGGAAGCTCGCCGCGGTGTTGCGTGGCGAGGCGGGTGAGGGGCTGCTCGATTCCTACGATGCCGAACGGCGTCCGGCCGGCGAGATGACATCCGAGCAGGCCTATTCGAGGTACGTGCTGCGGGTCGACCCCTCGCTGGGCAAGGAGGACATCGAGGAGCCGCTCGACGACATCGCGATCGAGCTCGGCCCGGTGTACGCGTCGGATGCGGTCGTCGGCTCCGAACCGTCCTCGAAGCCGATGACGCAGAATGCGCGTGAGCCGGGCGCCCACCTGGGTGCCCGTGTGCCGCACCTCTGGGTGGCCAAGGGCCATCGACGGTTGTCGACGCTCGACCTGTTCGGCGACGGCTTCGTGCTCCTCACCGGCGCGGAAGGGCAAGCCTGGACGGATGCCGCGGGCCGGAT
>DASUVU010000092.1:0-6654 GCA_036378815.1 Agromyces sp.
GGCGCTGACGATGTCGGTGCCGTTCATGCGGGCGTACACCGAGCAGCTCGTCCGCGCCTGCCACCGCCGCGGGGCGCACGCCATCGGCGGCATGAGCGCGTTCATCCCGAACCGACGCGACGCCGAGGTCACCGAGCGCGCGCTCGCCGCGGTCGCCGCGGACAAGCGTCGCGAGGCATCCGACGGCTTCGACGGCACCTGGGTGGCGCACCCCGACCTCATCCCGACGGCGCGCGCCGAGTTCGACGCGGTGCTCGGCGACCGGCCGAACCAGGTCGACCGCCTGCGCGACGACGTCGAGGTGTCGGCGGCCGATCTGCTCGACATCCCGTCGATCGGCGGCGAGGTCACCGAGGCGGGCGTGCACGACAACATCTCGATCGCGATCCGCTACATCGAGTCGTGGCTGCGCGGAACGGGCGCTGCGGCGATCGACAACCTCATGGAGGATGCCGCGACCGCCGAGATCTCGCGCTCGCAGATCTGGCAGTGGCTGCACGACAACACGGTGACCGCCGAGGGAACGCGCATCGACCAGACCTCGATCGTGCGCATCATGGCGGCCGCCGTCGCCGAGCTGCCCCGCTTCGAGGGCGACCGCTTCGACGACGCGATCTCGGTGTTCCGCTCGGTCGCGCTCGAGCCCGAGTTCCCGACGTTCCTGACGGTCGGGGCGTACGCGCGATTCCTCTGACGGCCTCGGCAGTGCAGGTGACTGGGCCCCATCCTCTCCCTCAGGGCAGGATGGGGCCCATTCTCCTGCGTTACGGGTGCGTGAGCGGATGCCGCGGCCCGGCTTCCCTCGGCGGGCAGCTCAGCGCAGCGGCACCCCGACGTCGCTGCCGCCCTCGGGCGTGATGCGCGCGTTCATCTTCACGAGCGACGGCGCCGGCACGAAGCCGCCGGCGAACAGCGCCTCGCCCTGGCGGAACCAGGGTGACCGTGCGAGCAGCGACGCCGGCGCGTAGCCGAAGTACGTGCCGAGCTCGGCGAGGTCGAGCGGAGAGGTCATCTTCATCAGGGCGAGGTTGTCGCACTGGGAGGTGATGCCGGGGTGCACCTTCGACGGCCGCTGCGTCGACAGCAGCAGCCACAGCCCGAACTTGCGCCCCTCGGCGGCGATCTGCACGATCCGCTCGCGCACCGCGACGGCGAGCGGCGAGTCGAGCTGCGGCGAGCACAGGTTGTGCGCCTCGTCGATCACGAGCAGCACGGGTCGGCGTTCCTCGCGTCGCTCCCAGAGGTCGTCGAGCAGCGAGAGGGCGACGACGAGCTGCTGCTCGGGCGTCGAGAATCCGCCGAGGTCGAGCACCGTGGCATCCGGGCGCTCGCCGACGATGTCCGTGACGGCAGGGTCGTCGCCGGCCCAGACGTCCCAGCCGAGCACGCCGAGGTTCTCGACGCGCTGAGCCAGCGGGTGCGGTCCCGACTCGGCCGTGGCCGCCGTGAGCATCGGCAGCACCTCGTCGAGTTCGCCGGCCGCCATCACGTCCTGCATGCGCACGAGGGTGTTGTACTCATCGCGGTCGACGATCGGGTCGAGCCGGAGCACCGCCGCCTTCGACGGCAGCGACATGTCGATGAACCGGGCGCGCAGGGTCGAGCCGGGCTCGCCCTTCGCCCGGAGCACGCGGATGTCTCGCTGGGCGAGCGCGTCCGCCGTCGGTCCGCCGGCTCCCTGGTTCACCTCGCCGAGCCGGACGAAGTCGGAGTTCGGATCGAACACCACGACGGGCAGCGCGGTGTGGGCGATCAGCTGCTCCAGTACGACGCCGAGCGCGTAGGTCTTGCCCGATCCGCTCTGCCCGCACCAGAACGTGTGCCGGTTGAACCGATGGGGGAGCAGTCGCGCGGGTCCGCCGGGCGCGGTGAGGTTCGTCCCGACCTCGATGCGGGCACCGGTCGTGCGGTGCAGGGCGTCGACCGTGCGGGTGTCGGCGGGGTGCACCGAGGCCGATTCGAACGGATGACTCGACCGGGTGTCGAGCTCGTCGCCGTCGAGTACGCCGAGCAGGCGCCCGCGCACGAGGGCGGGGGCATCCTCGCTCCGGGACTCCACGAGCGCGAGCTGCGATCCCGCGGGGGACTCGAGCACGACGAGTGAGCCGGCGACGAATGATGTGCCCGAGGCATCCGGGATCGTGAACGACCGGCCGTCATCCGACCTCGCGACGACGGTGGCGGTCGGGGCAGCTGGGGAGGTCGAGTCGGACGCATCCATGCCCCGATCCTCCCACCGCAATCGCCGCCCTCTGGGAGAATCGATGTTCGTGTCAGACCTCACCGTGCGCATCGCCGCTCCCGACGACGCGGTGGCGCTGGCCGAGCTCGCCGCCGAGACCTTCCCACTCGCCTGCACGCCGGGTACGAGCGCCGAGGCGATCGCGGAGTTCATCGCCGAGCACCTCACCGTCGCGCGGTTCGAGCAGTACCTGGGTGATCACGCCCGCATCCTGCTCGTCGCCCAGGAACCCGAGCCCGACGCCCGCCTCATCGGCTACGCGATGCTCGTGACGGGAGAACCGGCCGACGCGGATGCCGCCGCCGCCGTCACGGCACGACCCACGATCGAGCTCAGCAAGTTCTACGCGCGCGCGGCGGCCCATGGAACGGGCGTGGCGGCGCTCCTCATGGCGGCATCGGTCGAGGCGGCGTCGGCGCGAGGGGCGGCATCGATGTGGCTCGGAACCAACGAGCAGAACGCTCGCGCACTCCGGTTCTACGAGAAGCATGGGTTCAGCACGGTCGGTCGCAAGCGCTTCAGGCTCGGTGACCGCCTCGAGCACGACTGGGTGCTCGAGCGCCCACTCGAGGCGACGTGATCCGAAGTCTTGTGATGGCGAATTCATCTGACTAAAGTCAGAGATATGCCTGAGATGGATGCCACGACGGCACCGGGATCCGACGCGATCGCCCACGTGCGCAGCTTCAACCGCGCCGTCACGACGCGGATCGGCGCTCTGCAGGATCACTACCTCGGCAGTGCCCGATCGCTCGGGAGCTCACGCGTGCTGTGGGAGGTCGCAGACGACGGCATCGACGTCCGCGACATCCGGGAACTCCTCGAACTCGACAGCGGCTACCTCAGCCGGCTGCTCCGCTCGCTCGAGCGCGAGGGCCTCGTCACCGTGGAGCGCTCGCCCGTGGACACGCGGGTCCGCACCGTGCGCCTGACCGAGGCCGGCCGCGCGGAGCGCGCAGAGCTCGGTCGACGCAGCGACGAGCTCGCCGAATCCCTGCTCGCACCCCTGAGTGCCGGGCAGCAGCGTCGGCTGGTCGACGCGATGGACACCGTCACGAAGCTGCTCGACGCGGCGCTCGTGCAGGTCGAGCCGGCGGATGCCGCATCCGACGACGCCCGCAGGTCCCTCGCCGCGTACTACGACGAGCTCGCCCGCCGGTTCCCGGCCGGCTTCGATCCGGGCCGGAGCCTGCACCCCGACACGCACGAGTTCGCCGAACCGACGGGCGGCTTCGTGCTGGCCCGGCTGCATGGACGGGCGATCGGATGCGGCGCGGTGCTGTTCCACGACGGCGAGCCCGCGTACATCAAGCGGATGTGGGTCGACGATGCCGTGCGCGGGATGGGCGTCGGGCGGCGCATCCTCGAGGCGCTCGAGCAGGCCGCACGAAATCACGGCGCGGCATCCGTCACCCTCGAGACGAACGCCAGCCTCACCGAGGCGATCGCGATGTACCGCGCTGCGGGCTACGTCGAGGTCGAGCCGTTCAACGACGAGGTGTACGCCGACCACTGGTTCGAGAAGCCGCTCGGCTAGCCCCGAGGCCCCGCTGCCGAACGTGCGATCGCCCACGTGCCGAGGCCCGACGCGAGGAACACGGCCGCCAGGATGGCCCATCCGCCGAGCCCGAACGTCAGCGCCGTCGAGGTCACGACGAGCGGAGCGGCCGTCGCGCCGACCGAGTACCCCATCGCGAACACGCCCTGGTAGGTGCCCGCGCGCACGGGGTCCGCGAGCTCGAAGCTGAGCCCCCATCCGCCAGCCTGCGAGAGCACCTCGGCGAACGCGTGCGCGAGCGCCGCGACCACGATAACGGCGATCGCGAAGCCGGTCGACAGTCCGGCAGACGAGGCGTAGACGAGGCATGCCCCCGCCATGAGCCACGCGGCGATCGCCGAGACGCGGCCGGCGCGCCGAACGTCGTGCGTGCCGGCCGAGAGTGGCACCTGGAACAGCACGACGATGACGGTGTTGAGGATGAGCAGAGCGGCCACCAGCACCTCGGGCGCGGTGGTGTGGTTCGCGATCCAGAGCGGCACGCCGACCTCGCCCACGCCGAACTGCATGCCGAAGACGGCGCTGAGCGCGGTGAGCGCAAGGTACCGGGGGTCACGCCAGGGGGAGTGGCGCCGCAGCGCGCGGCGTTCCGCGCGGGCGGATGCCGCGACATCCGTCGACCCCGTCAGCGTCGTGACCGGGTCGGAGACCCGTGCGGCGGGGGCATCCACGTACGCGGGCAGCCGAACGAGCTGCGTGAGGGCGACGAGGTACATGAGGCCGGCGCCGGCGATGATCCATCGGTACGCCTCGCCCGTGCCGGCGAGCAGGGCGAGCGCACCGACACCCGAGCCCGCGGCGATCGCGAGGTTCGTGACCGTGCGGAGCACCGCGCGGGCGTGCACGCGCTTCTCGGCGTCGAACGCCCGGGCGATGATCGCCATGCGCGTGGAGTTCGCGGCCTGGCCGAGCGCGCCCACGAGCACGGCGATCACGAGGGCGGTCACGAAGTCGTGGGCGAACACGTATGCCGCGAGCCCGAGGCCCTCGAATCCCGAGAGCACGAGGAGCAGGCGCCGGGCGCTCACCCGATCGGCGAGCCACCCGCCCGCGAGCGACGAGACCACGCCCGCGGCGCTCGCCGCGCCGAGCACGACGGCGATCTCGTGCGGGGCGAGGCCCACGATGAGGGTGAAGTAGAGCACCGTGACGGTGATGAACACGCCGCGGCCGACGCGGCTGATCAGCGTTGCGATGACGAGGATGCGAAGCACCGGGTCGGCGACGGATGCCGCGAGCCGACGTACGAGGCCGCGGCGGGCGGTCGTGGCATCCGCGTCGTCGACGGCCGCGGTCGCTCCCTCGAGCGAGGGATCGACGACCGGGACGGAGTCGGTGTCGGGGGTTGAGGTAGGGCTCACCGTTCAGTTCTGACAGGTCGGCGCCGGCCGCCGAAATCGATGTAGCGTTGTGCTTCATGCTCCGCTACCTGCTGACCGAAGACGACATCGGCAGCGTTCGGTTCGGCATCTCGCCGCTCTGCGAGTTGGGCCTGTCGATCAGGGCCATCGCCGACCCGTCGCGATTCCCGCTGCAGGTGGGATGGCTCCGGCGCACCGAGGCGCAGCGCGAACGACTCGACCGCGAGGTCCTCCTCGCGCTGATCGACGACCGCGGGTGGACGCCCGACTTCCTCAACCCGCGCCCCACGTCGCCGCTCACGCGGCTCGACGACGAGTTCGCGGCACTGCTGGCCACGCCGGCCGAGGTGTTCCGCGGCGACCTGGTCGCCGTGCACGGGCGGGTGCCCGACGTGCTGCAGGGGTCCACGACCCGCGCGCTCCGCCGGGTCGCGGCGGCGCTGCGGCAGCTCTGGGAGACGTGCTTCGAACCGCACTGGCCGCGCATGCGCGCGGTGCTCGAAGCCGACATCGTCCATCGCGGCCGTCAGGTGTCGCAGTCGGGCCTCGCGACGATGCTGAACGGGCTGACGTCGCGCGTGACGTACGAACGCGGCGTGCTCGAGATCCGGCTCGCCGACCCGACGCCGCGTGAGCGCGAGGTCGGCGGCGAGGGTCTGACGCTCATTCCGACCATGTTCACCCGCCGCGGTTCTGCACCGGTCGGCGACGGGCCGCCGATGCTGCTGTACCCGGCTCGGGGGCAGGGCGCACTGTGGGAGACCGAGCGCGTCGCCAACCCCGCGGCCGTCGCGGCGGTGCTCGGCGAGACGCGCGCGAGGCTGCTCGCGGCGCTCGGCGATCCGGCCTCGTCGACCGAGCTGGGCGTCCGGCTCGGGGTCACGGCGTCGGCGGTGAACCAGCACCTGCGGGTGCTGCGCGACGCGGGCCTGCTCGTCAGCACGCGGTACGGGCGCAGCGTGCTCTACCTCCGCAGCGAACTCGGCACGGCGCTGCTCGAGGCGCGATCCGGTTGACCGCGTCGTTCAGCCGGCCGGGTCGGGCGCGACGCGCAACACGAGCTTGCCGCGCACGTGTCCGGCCTCGAGCACCCGGTGCGCCTCGGCGCCCTGCTCGAGGGGGAACTCGCGCTCCACGTGCACCCGCACCGAACCATCGTCGATGAGCCCCGTGATCACCGCGAGCGTGCGTGCATCGGGAGACACCGAGTAGCCGGTCGATCGGATGCCGCGGGCCGCCGCCTCCTCGGTCATCGTCGGCCACGCCCCGGTCGGCACGGTGACGATGAGGCCATCGGGCTCGAGCACATCGAGCGAGCGAGTACCGGTGTCGGCGGCGACGTTCCCGATGAGATCGATCACGACGTCCTGCGTGCCGGCCACGTCCTCGAAGCGCTCGGCACGGTAGTCGATGACGTGATGCGCACCGAGCCCGCGCACGAACTCGACGTTGTCGGCCGAGCAGGTGGCGGTCACCTCGGCGCCGAATTGCGC
>DASUVU010000093.1:0-2160 GCA_036378815.1 Agromyces sp.
GGACATCCGCGAATAGCTCCTTGCCATCCACAACTCCAAAAAAGGACTCTGGGGTCGGCTTTCAGTCGGTCGTAGCGCCACGGCCCTTGCTCGGTCCTCCGTGCACTCGCCGTTCGACTCCGCGATCTCCGCGTCAATCAGTTGCAGTGTCGTTGCGAGCACGCTGACTCGCGACCTACCTGGCCCCGACGAGCCGCTCCGCCGCGCCGACGAGCTTGTCCACCGTGATGCCGAGCTCCTCGTAGATGCGCTCGTACGGTGCGCTCGCGCCGAACCGCTCGACGCCGAGCACGACGCCGTTGTCGCCGACCCAGCGGTACCAGCTCATCGGGTGCGCCGCCTCGATCGCCACGCGCGGCACCCCCGCCGGCAGCACGCTAGCGCGGTATGTCGCCGGCTGCTCCGCGAACAGCTCGTGGCTGGCGAGGCTCACCACGCGCGCCTGCACGCCGCGCTCGGCGAGCTTCTCCGCCGCGCTCAGCGCGAGCGCGAGCTCGGAACCGCTCGACATGAGCACAACCTGCGGCGAGCCGCCCTTCACGTCCGCGAGGACGTAGCCACCCTTCGCCACGCCCGCGGCGCTCGCGTACTTCTCGCGGTCGATGAAGCCGAGCTTCTGGCGCGTGAGCACCAGACACACCGGGCCGTCGGTGTGCGTGAGCGCCGTGCGCCACGCTTCCGCCGTCTCCGTCGCATCGGCGGGGCGCAGCACGACGAGCCCCGGGATGGCGCGCAGCGCCGACAGCTGCTCGATCGGTTGGTGCGTCGGCCCGTCCTCGCCCAGCCCGATGGAGTCGTGCGTGAAGATGAAGATGACGTGCGCCTTCATGAACGAGGCGAGGCGGATAGCCGGCCGCATGTAGTCGGAGAAGATCAGGAAGGTGCCGCCGAAGGGGATGAGGCCGCGATGCAGCGCCATCCCGTTCATGATCGCCCCCATGCCGTGCTCGCGGATGCCGAAGTGCATGTAGCGCTTGTCGTACGCGTCGGGCGCGAAGTTCTTCCACGTCTTCACCGCCGTGCCGTTCGACGGCGTGAGGTCGGCCGAGCCACCGATCAGCTCGGGCATCACGCCGACGAGCGCGTTGAGCACCGTGTTCGACGCCGCGCGGCTGGCCACCGAGCCGTTCTCCTTCGTGAACGACGGGATGACCTTGTCCCACCCGTCGGGCAGCTTGCCGGCGAGCCGCCGGTCGAGCTCCGCGGCATCGGCGGCGAACGCGGCGCGATACGCAGCGTACCGCTTCGTCCACTCGGCGTGCGCCGCGGCGCCGCGCTCGCGCGCCTTGCGCCAGTTGGCGAGCGCCTCCTCGGGCACGTAGAACGACTCGTCGGGACGCGACCATCCGAGCGCTTTCTTGGTCGCCACGACCTCGTCGGCGCCGAGCGGCTCGCCGTGCGCGGATGCGGTGTCCTGCTTCTTCGGGCTGCCGTAGCCGATGTGCGTGCGGGTGACGACGAGCGTCGGGCGCGACGTATCCGCCTTCGCCTCGGCGATCACCTGATCGATCGCCGCGAGGTCGTTGACGTCGGCGATGTGGAGCACCTGCCAGCCGTAGCCCTTGAAGCGAAGCGCCGTGTCGTCGCTGAAGGTGAGGTCGGTGCTGCCGTCGATCGTAATGCGGTTGTCGTCGTAGAAGCCGATCAGCTTCCCGAGCTTGAAGTGTCCGGCGAAGGAGGCCGCCTCGTGGGAGATGCCCTCCATCAGATCGCCGTCGCTGCAGATGAACCACGTGTAGTGGTCGACGATGTCGTGGCCCTCGCGATTGAACGTCGCCGCGAGGTGCGCCTCGGCGACGGCGAAGCCGACCGAGTTGCCCACGCCCTGACCGAGCGGCCCGGTGGTCGTCTCGACGCCGTCGGTGTAGCCGAACTCCGGATGGCCCGGCGTGCGGCTCTCCCACTGCCTGAACTGCTTCAGGTCGTCGAGGGTGACGTCGTATCCGCTCAGGTACAGGCAGCTGTACAGCAGCATCGAGGCATGGCCGCACGAGAGCACGAACCGATCGCGATCGGGCCAGTGCGGATCGGCCGGATCGTGCCGCATGTGCCGCGTGAAGAGCGCGTAGGCGAGGGGGGCCAATCCCATCGGTGCCCCCGGGTGTCCGCTCTCCGCCGCCTGGACCGCGTCCATGGCGAGCGTGCGGATCGTGTTTATGC
>DASUVU010000094.1:0-2616 GCA_036378815.1 Agromyces sp.
ATCAGGCATCCGACCGCGCTCACCCTCGAGCCGGTCCCCGAGACGCGTGGGCGATTTCGTCGCCGGCCGCCATCCACCGCCGGGGTCGAGCCACGCGGGTGGGCGGATCTGCGGCGCGCCCCGGATCATGCGGATGCCCCAGCCCGAGGTGTCGATCGTGCGGTGGTGGAACCAGCAGAGCATCACCCCGTTGTCGGGATGCGTCGGGCCGCCGTCGACGTCGGGAACGACATGGTGGATCTCGCACCACGAGGCCGGCACCGAACACCCGGGGATGAGGCACCCGCCGTCGCGCACCAGGATCGCGCGCCGCTGGTGCGCGGTGAAGCACCGCTCGGGCGAGCCGAGCTGGAGGATCGCGCCGTCATCGTCGACGACGACGGTCTGGATGCCGCCGGTGCACATCAGGTGCCGAGCGGCACGCAGCGAGACCGGAATCTGCACCCCGTCGGCGTGGGCGGCGCCGTGCGCCGACTCGAGGTCGGAAGCGCGGACGCTCACGAGGACGGTCGGCGCCGCCCCGCCGATCGTGGGCTGCTCGGCCGAGCGGGCCGCGGTCGCGATGATCGAGGCGACCACGTCGTGACGTTGCTGATCGGACGTGCGGGTCTCGGCCTGCACCTCGAGCTGGGCGCGCTGTTCGGCGGTCATGAACCCGCCGCCCGAACGCGGCGCGAGGTGCGCGTCGAAGAGGCGTGTGAGCGCGGCAGCCACCTCGGGTAGGAGTTCGCCGCTGACGGCGACCAGCCCGTCGCGCGCCCGCCCCACTCGGAACGCGCGCCGCCGCATCGCGCGATCATCGTCTGGTTCGGGGCCGTCTTGGTCGAGGAACATCGCCCATGCCTGCGCCTGTATGCGCAGCTCGTCGGCGGTGCACCGCACCGGACCGCCGGCGCCGGTGCCGGTCGCCGAATCGAGCAGCTCGGCTTCGGCCGCGGCCAGCCGTGCGGGGTCGGCGACGCGTCGGGTGCGGTCGAGTTCGCGGATGATCGTGCCCGCGGCATCCGCCCCGAGCTCGCCCGCGGCGAGCGCCGCCCCGATCTGCGGGAAGCGAGCGTCGTAGGGGTCGCCACCCCGCCCCGCCTGCGCCCGCGTCGCCGAACCGAGCGCGTTGCGGCGGCGCGCCTCGGCGCCGGACGCCTGCGTGACTCGTTCGATCAGCTCGGATGCCGAGCGGCAGCCCCTGCGTGCCGACAGCCGTTCGCCACCGAGCTCGACCCGCGACCGTTCGGCGACCTCACCGGCGATCGCGGCGCGCTGGGCGTCGACGACGCGCCCGACCGATTCGACGGCCGCCATCGTGATGAGCACCTCGTCGTCGGACCAGCGCCGCGGATCATCGAACCCGAAGACACCGAGCAGCGCCGAGCGGAGCTGCTCGAGCGCATCGGGGATCTCGGTCATGGGTCCATCTTTGCGCGACCCACTGACATTCGAGTGGTCATGAAATGGCCGGTCAGCATGTGAATAACACCCATGGATGGGCACCTGTTGAGGACGAGTGACCCGCTATGGTTGGCCGCATGCCCACGGAGCGCGCCGCCGCAAAAACAGGCGACGTCGCACCCGCGGCTTCCACCGGCACCGCACCAACGTCGCTCGTCCCACTCCCCCGCGGCCCGGTCATCACCGCCATGGCCGCCCTTGCTGGCCTGCTCGCCGCGACCAGCCAGCTCTACGGCTACCACCGCGACGAGCTCTACTTCCGCATGCTCGATCCGGCGTGGGGCTACGTCGACCAGCCGCCACTCACTCCCCTCATCGCGCACGCCCTCGCGTCGATCATCGACGAGCCGTGGTTCCTCCGCGTGCCCGCCATCCTCGCCGCCGTCGCGGCCGTGCTCATCGCCGCACTCATCGCGCGCGAAGTCGGCGGCGGCCGGGCAGCCCAGTCGCTCGCCGCCTGGGCAGCTGCGGCATCCGCGTTCCCGATGATCTTCGGCCACGTGCTGCTCACGTCGTCGATCGACCTCGTGGTCTGGCCGCTCGTGGCCCTGTTCGCGATGCGGGCGCTGCTGCGATCCGACGGACGCTGGTGGCTCGCCGTCGGCGTCGTCGCCGGGCTCGGCAGCTCGAACAAGCTGCTCGTCGCCGTGCTCCTCATCGGACTCGGCGTCGGACTCCTCGCCTTCGGACCATGGCGCGAGCTGCGCTCACCGTGGCTCTGGGGCGGCGTCGCGATCGCGATCGCCCTGGCGCTGCCGAACATCATCTACCAGGCGACGCACGGCTGGCCGCAGTCCGCGATGGGCGCCGCGCTCGCCGAGAACAACGCCGCCGAGACGCGCTGGCTGATGTGGCCGATGCTGCTGCTCCTCGTCGGACCGTACCTCGTGCCGATCTGGGTCGCCGGCACGGTGGCACTGGT
This sequence comes from Agromyces sp., assembly GCA_036378815.1. Classification (GTDB taxonomy): domain Bacteria; phylum Actinomycetota; class Actinomycetes; order Actinomycetales; family Microbacteriaceae; genus Agromyces. The sequence goes on from DASUVU010000094.1 coordinate 2,369, forward strand.
GCGTCGGCGCCCGTGGCGCGACATCCGCCTGCTCCTCGGGGCGTTCGTCGTCGTGGTCGTCTTCACGTTCGTCGGCGGCGCGCAGTTCTACTACCCCCTCGGTGTGCTGCAGGTGCTCGTCGCGATCGGCTGCGTGCCGACCGCCGAGTGGATGCGCACCCGCGGCCGCCGCATGCTCGTGTGGGTGGGCGTCATCCTGAACGGGCTGACGTCGGCCGTCATCGCGCTGCCGCTCGTTCCCGTCGACC
>DASUVU010000095.1:0-3240 GCA_036378815.1 Agromyces sp.
GGTCGCTCGACGAGCGCAGGTCGATGTCGAGCGGCTGCTCGCCCGCCTCGATGGTCTCCTGCCGTGGCGTGAACACAGGCGGCGTGTCCTCGAAGTTCGGGTCGCCGACCGTGACGGGCACCGTGAGCAGCGCCTTCCGACCCTCGGGGTCGTCGGCGTCCCGCCCGTCGGTCACCTCGAACGTGACGGATGCCTCGCCGCGGTAGTTCTGCGCGGGCTCGTAGCGCAGCGTGGTGCCGTCGACGTACGCCTGCGACCGGGCGTTCGCGGCCGAGGCCGACAGCACGAGGGCGGGCTTGCCCGAGGGGACGACGACGAGGTCGGCGACGTCCCACGTGATGCTGCCGTTCATCGGCACGATGATCGGGTCGAGCTTCGCGAGGTGGGGCGCCGGGATCGTCGGCTCGTCCTCCTCGATGTCCTCGGCGGATGCCGCGGCCGGCACGATCACGAACGCCATCGCCGAGAGGTCGTCGAGCTCGTTCGTGAGCCGGTACGCGACCGCGTACCGCTCCCGGCCGGGCTGCACGACGATGGCGCCGTCGGGCCGCACCTCGGCGCGACCCGCGTTCGGACCCTCGAGCGTGACCACGAGGTCCTCCACGAGGCCGCCCGGGTTCGTGGCGTCGTCGAGCGGCTCGACCGTGACGGAGTCGACCTCGACGACGTCCTCGGGCTCGATGACCTGGTCCTCCGCGGTCGGCGGGAGGATCTTCGCGTCGTCCTTCACCGCGACCTGCAGGAAGGCGGTGTCGGCGCCACCGTGGCCGTTCGAGATCTCGTAGCGGATCGTGAACGCGCCCTCCTGGTCGGGTGCCGTGACCACGACGCGGCGCTTGTCGCGGATCTCGGCCTCGATGCCCTCGTCGACCTCGGGCAGGTCGACGGCCTTCAGGCTGTAGCCGCTCGGATCGGAGTCGTTGAGCAGCACCTCGACGGACGCCGTGCGGCCGGGCTTCATCTCGATCGCGTCGTCGACGGCCTTCGGCGGCAGCGCGACGGCGGGCCGCGGGATCACGCCGATGCGGATGGTGCCCTTCGCGGTGGCCCCGAACGTGTCGCGCAGCTCGTAGGTGAACGTGTCGGTGCCGGTCGACCCGGCGAACGCCTCGTAGGTGATCGACGTGCTGGTGCGCTCGGCGACGCGGCCGAGGTTCGGGGCGGAGGAGATGCCCGTGAGCACGACCGAGTCGCCGTCGGGGTCGAGTCCGTCGAGCGGGATGTCGATCGAGACGGCCGAGCCCGCGAACGTGCGCGAGGTGAGCGGCGTCGGCAGTGGCGGACGGTTCTCGCCGGCGTCCTTCGCGACGACCGTGAAGGTGATGGTCGCACGCGCGGTCTGCTCGAAGTCGTCGCCGATCGTGTAGACGGCCGAGTAGGTGCCCGGTTCGTCGGGCGCCTGGAACCGCACCTCGTCGTCGTCGTCGACGAACGCGAGCCCCTGCAGCGAATCCGTGTCGGCGAGCTCGGGCAGCACGTGGATCGCCGTCGAGTCGGGGTGGTAGTCGTTCGCGAGCACCGGCACCGTCGCGATGTCGCCGGCGCGCACGTTCACGGCATCGTCGACGGCGACCGGCGGCTGGTGCTTCACCAGCGGCGGCACGGGCACGACCGTCACCGTCGCGGTCGCCGTGTTCACGCCGTCGGAGATGGTGTAGCTGAACTGCAGCTGCCGATCGAGGGCCTCCGATGCGGTGACCCGCGCCACCGTGTTCGTGAGGATCTCGACCGAGACGAGGTCGTCGGTCGCGGAGTCGTCGGCGGACTGCACGGCGAGCACGCGGCCCGACGGCGAGACGTCGTTCACGAGCACCGGCACGGTCGTCGGCTCCCCCGGCCGCAGGTACGCGGTGTCCTTGACCGCGATGGGCGGCGGCGCCTCGGCCGGCGGCTCGACGACCTGCACGCGGATGAGGCCGACGCTCACCGCGGCATCCGCCCCGACGTTGTAGAGGAAGATGTACTCGCCCGGCTGGCTCGACGAGAACGCGACGGTGCCTCGCTCGGGGTTCGGGGTGACGGATGCCCCGGTGGGCACCTGGTCGACGCCGAGCAGCGCGAGCGGCGCGCCCGACGGCGTGAGGTCGTTCTCGAGCGGCTCGATGAGCGCGGTCTCGCCGGCGAACACCTGCGCGAAGTCGGGCGTGCCGACCGGGTTGAGGGTGCCCGCGGGCTTCACGTCGACGGTGAGCGTCCCCGTTGCGGTGAGCTGCCCGTCGGACACCGTGAACGCGACGTCCTTGAGGCCGAGCTCGCCCGACTTGTGGTCGAAGGTCACGAAGCCGTCGGGGCTGAACCGCACCGAGTCGCCGCTCGTCGGCGAGGCGTTCACGAGGAACACGTCGTCGCCGTCGGGGTCGTTCCAGTCGGCGAGCACGTTGTAGGAGATCTGCTGCCCCTGCTCGACGCTCACGGCGCCCGAGCGCATCGACGTGGGCGCTGCGTTCTCGGGCTCGGGCACGATGCGCACGTTGACGGATGCCTCGGACACGCCCAGTCGGCCGTCGTCGACCGAGTAGCGGAACGACACCGTTCCCGCTGCGCCCTCGGCGGGCGTGAACTGCAGCGCGCGTCCGCCGTCGATGAGCTCGAGGCGGCCCTGCGACTCCGCGACCTCCGACGTCGAGGACACCGTCAGGACGTCGCCGTCGGGATCGGTGTCGTTCTCGAGCACCTCGAGCACGGTCGTGCGTCCGGGCCGCACGCCGGCTTCGTCGTCGCGCGCGACCGGCGGCCGGTTGACGTCGGTGCGCTCGGCGAGCGTGTCCTCGAAGGTCTGCTGCGCGCTCTTCTCGTCGCCCTCGAGCTCGTCGGTCTCCTCGGGCGGGGTGACCTCCTCCCAGTTGTCGACGAGGCGCAGGTCGGAGTCGACCAGCCACGCGTTGCCGGTCGTGAGGTCGTTGAGCACCACGACGTCGCGGTTCACGCGGAACTCGAGCCGGGAGCCCGCGGTGGGCTGCTCGATCGACTGCGAGGCCGGCTCGCGGCCGTCGCACGCGGCGAGGTAGGTGGAGGAGGTCGCCCAGGCGGCGTGCGCGCAGCCGTTCACCCAGACGGGCGCGGCGACCTCGTCGGCGGTGCGGGCCGGCGCCGCCGCGGCATCCGACTCGATGACCCGGGCATCGCCGCCCCCGAGCGGGACCGCGATGAGCTCGGCCGCGCCGGCGACGTACGCGACGTCGTGCTCGGCACTGGTCTGCTGCAGCCGCAGGCCGGGCTCGGGCAGCGGCACGTCGCGCC
>DASUVU010000096.1:0-4083 GCA_036378815.1 Agromyces sp.
GCGTCGAGCACGAGGGTGACGATGTCGACGGATGCCGCGGCCGGCCAGTTCGCGGCCGCGGTCCACCCGAGCGCGGCGTCATCGAGGAGCCGGCGCGAGGTGTCGGACGGGGCGGCGACGATGACGTACGTGGCGTCGTAGCGGAGGACGCCCTCGGCGGTGCTGGCGTCGACGCGCCACCCGGGCTCCTCGGCCTCCCGCCGAGCGAGGCGCGTCGCCTCCGCACCGCGCACCACCTCGACACCGAAGCGGTCGAGTCGGGCCGCGAGCGCGTCGACGAGCCGATGCATCCCGCCGCGGAGTCCGAGCACTGCGCTGCCCGCCTTGCGTTCCTCGACGAGTTGCCCGACGCCGCCCGAGAGCGATCCCAAACGCGTCATCGCCTGGTTCAGCCCCGGTGCGACGACGTCGAGATCGAGCTCGTTCGGGTCGCTCGAGTACACCCCCGCCGAGATGGGCGTGACGAGCCGGTCGAGCACGGCTCGGCCCATGCGAGAGCCGACGAGATGCCCGAGGCTGCGATAGCGGCCGATCTTGAGGATCGGCATGAGCCGGTCGGCGTAGGCACGGATGGCGCCGCGCCACCCGATGATGCGACGCACGTCTTCGCCGAGCGGGTTGGCGGGAATGCCGAGCATGCCCGTGCGGGGCAGCGGAGCGGCATCCGTCGTTCCGCTCGCACCCGGCATGACGAGCCACGCGCCGGCGGGGTTCGGCTTCTCGATGTCATCCCCGAGGTCGAGCGATTCGAGCATCTCGGCGACCGCGCCGCCGCGGGTCGCGAACGATTCGGCGCCGCTGTCGAGCGTGAGCCCGTCGAGTTCGATGCGGCCGACGCATCCGCCCAGCTCGTGGTGGCGTTCGAGCAGGGAGACCCGCAGTCCGACCTTCGCGCACTCGAGCGCGGCGACCATGCCGGCGACGCCGCCGCCGATCACGACGACGTCGGCGCTGCGCTCGTCGGGCTCGAGGTCGCCGTCGAGTGTCGGGAACGGAGTCGGGTCGTCGTCGGGTCTCGAGACGCGTCCGCCTTCGGCGGGCGCTCCTCGACCAACAGATCGGTCGGTCACGATCCGGCCTCGTGCACGAGCGCGACGATGCGGGTCAGCACGGTCGGGTCGGTCTCGGGCGGCACGCCGTGGCCGAGGTTGAACACGTGTGCGGGTGCGGCCGCGCCGCGGGCGATCACCTCGCGCACCGCCGCCTCGAGCACCGGCCAGGGTGCGGCGAGCAACGCCGGGTCGAGGTTGCCCTGCAGCGGCACGCCGTCACCCACGCGCTGAGCGGCGATGTCGAGCGGGATGCGGTAGTCGACGCCGACGGTGTCGACGCCGATCGCGCCCATCGCACCGAGCAGTTCGCCTGTGCCGACGCCGAAGTGCACGACGGGCACCCGGCGGGTGCTGGTGGAGGGGCCGTACTCCAGGTCGTGCACGAAGCTCAGTGCCTTCGCCGACGCCGGCGCCACGTGCGCCTCGTAGTCGGCGAGCGAGAGGGCGCCCGCCCACGAGTCGAAGAGCTGGGCGGCGGATGCCCCTGCCACGACCTGCGTACGCAGGAAGCGCCCGGTGAGCTCGGCCGTCCAGTCCATCAGCGCACGCCAGGCGCCCGGGTCGGCGTGCATGAGGGTGCGCGCGGCGAGGTGGTCCTTCGAGGGACCGCCCTCGGTGAGGTACGCGGCGAGCGTGAACGGCGCACCCGCGAATCCGATGAGCGGGGTCGTGTCGAGCTCTGCGACCGTGCGCTCCACCGCCTCGGAGATGGGGCCGGATGCCGCATCGAGGCGTGCCGGGTCGATGCTCGTCAGCTCGGCGACGGCCGCGGCATCCGCGTACCCCTTGCTGAAGACCGGACCGCGTCCGGGCTGGATCTCGACGTCGACGCCCACGAGCTTCAAGGGCACCACGATGTCGCTGAAGAAGATGCCCGCGTCGACGTGGTGGCGGCGCACCGGCTGCAGCGTGATCTCGCTCGCCATCGCCGGGTCGAGGCACGCGTCGAGCATGCGCGTGCCGACACGCAGCTCGCGATACTCGGGCAGCGACCGGCCGGCCTGCCGCATGAACCACACGGGCGTGGTGTCTGAACGCTCCCCCCGGTAGGCGCGCACGAGTCGCGAGTCCGTGGTGCGGCCTGCGGAAAGGGGATGCTGCGGGGAGAGGATCACGCGTGCCATTGTCGCGCACCGGGCTGGGCGCATCGCACGGCGGCGACGCGCCGATGGGCAGGACCCCTTCCATTGTCGACACGTTCAGCGCTACTGTCGGAGGCGTTGTGCGCCCCCGAGCACGACGACGTGCCTGCCCCGGCACGCCTCCGCACCCCACGGAGAAGACGACGAGGTCCCCGATCGTGTCGAACGTCCTGTCCACCCCGATTCAGAGCGCCCGGATGCCGCGACAGCGAGCCGAGCGATGAACCCTGCAGCCCAGCACCGCGCCAGCCTCACCGTGCTCGTCGCCCTCGCCGCCATCGCGGTGATCGCCGGCCTCATCACCGGATCCCGGATCGTCGAGCGGTTCGTGCTGGACCTCCCGCCCGTCCCCACCGCGCAGGTCGCCGCCGGATTCGCGGCCGTCGGGGTGCTCGCGGCCGCCTCCTGGGGCGTCGCGCACCTCGCTCGCGCATCACGCATGCGCTCGCGTCGGGCCGCGCTCGAGGCCACCGTACGAGGAGAACTCAGCTGCGGCATCCGGAGCCGACTCCTCGAGCGGCGGCTCAACGAGCTCATGCACGATGACGCCGGCACCATCCGTCTCGGCTCGCGCTTCTCGATCGTCGTCGACGAGCTGGGCGTCGCGTTCTGGAACGGCGGTCGCCGACCGCAACGGGCGGCGCAGTTCCCGTGGCGCGAGGTGCGCAACATCCGCGCCGACATGACGGTGGTCGGCGGTTCGGTGGTGCAGGTCGTCGTGCTGCGGGTGCGGCACCAGGGCGCGAGCATCGAGTTGCCGATCATTCTCTCGGCGAGGCGATTGGGCCGGTACGCGCTCGCCGACGCGCCGTTCTACGCCGTCGTGCGCAGCTGGAAGGCGAAGCACCGCGCGGCGCTCGCGGCCGAGGGGCTCGAGCTCCCGCCGCTGACAGCGCCCATCCCCATCATCACGCCGGCCCAGGCGGCCGCGGCCCGGCGCTGAGGCGAGCGGGGCGATCTTCGTCGGCGTGCAACGCGGACGGGACGTTCGGCCCAGCGACAACCACCGTACGTGTCATTGACTTGAGTCGTCGCGTCGAGAGACGACACGCGAACCGACGGAGGGCTTGTCATGAAGGCGCTGGTGTACAAGGGCCCCGGACAGAAGAGCTGGGAAGAGGTCCCCGACCCGGTCATCCAGCACCCGACGGACGTGATCGTGCGGATGGAGGCGACGACCATCTGCGGCACCGACCTGCATATCCTCAAAGGCGACGTCGCCGCGGTCGAATCCGGCCGTGTCCTCGGCCACGAAGGCATCGGCGTCATCACGGAGGTGGGCGGCGGAGTCACGCAGCTCTCGGTCGGTGACCGCGTCATCCTCGCCTGCATCAGTGCCTGCGGGGTGTGCTCCAACTGCCACCAGGGCCTCTACAGCCACTGCCTCAACCCCGAGGGCGCTCCCGGCATCGGCTGGATCTTCGGGCACCTCATCGACGGCACGCAGGCCGAGTACGTTCGGGTGCCATTCGCCGAGAACTCCGTCTACAAGGTGCCAGAGGGAGTCAGCGATGCGGAGGGCATCGTGCTGTCCGACATCCTGCCGACCGGCTTCGAGATCGGAGTGCGGTACGGCCGGGTCGAGCCCGGTGATGTCGTCGCGGTGATCGGCTCGGGCCCGGTCGGCCTCGCCGCCGTGATGACGGCCCGACTCTACGGGCCATCGCGCATCGTCGCCATCGACCTCGACGATGCCCGGCTGGCGCGCGCCCGTGACTTCGGCGCCACCGACACGGTCAACTCCGCGGCATCCGATTGGAAGGACCAGGTGATCGCCACCACCGACGGTCTCGGCGTCGACGTGGCGATCGAGGCGGTCGGAATCCCGGACACCTTCACCATGGCGACCGAGCTCGTGCGCCCGGGCGGCCACGTCGCGACTGTGGGGG
>DASUVU010000097.1:0-3132 GCA_036378815.1 Agromyces sp.
GCCCGGCGACCTTCGACGGCTCGAACACCCGGTGCTGGTCGGCCGATGAGAGCCGCCCGTACAGGGGCAGCACCTCGGTCGTCCCCGAGCCCAGCGACGGGTAGTGCGCTCGCACCGCGGCCTCCGCGTCGCGGATCTCGCCCTCGCCCGAGAGGAACACGAGCACGTCACCGGATGACTCGCGCTCGAGTTCGTCGAGGGCGCCGAGGATCCCCTGCTGCACGTCCTTGTCCTCGGCCGCGGCACCCTCGTCGTCGGAGTCGTCCCCTGAGCCCGTCGACGCAGAAGCTCCGACCAGCGGCCGATACCGGATCTCGACGGGGTAGGTGCGCCCGGACACCTCGATGACGGGTGCCGGCGTGCCCGAGGCATCCGCGAAATGCTCGGCGAAGCTCTCGGGATCGATCGTCGCGCTCGTGACGATGACCCTGAGGTCGGGTCGGCGCGGGAGGAGCCGTTTCAGGTAGCCGAGCAGGAAGTCGATGTTCAGGCTGCGCTCGTGGGCCTCGTCGATGATGATCGTGTCGTAGCGCCGCAGCTCGCGGTCGCGGTGGATCTCGTTGAGCAGGATGCCGTCGGTCATCACCTTGATCCGCGTCGACTCGCTCGCCCGGTCGGTGAACCGCACTTGGTAGCCGACGAGGCTGCCGAGTTCGACGTGCAGTTCCTCGGAGATGCGTTCCGCGATCGTGCGTGCCGCGATCCGTCGCGGCTGGGTGTGCGCGATCGACTCGCGGCCGAGCTCGAGGCAGATCTTCGGAAGCTGCGTGGTCTTGCCCGAACCCGTGGCGCCGGCGACGATCACGACCTGATGGTCGCGGATGGCACGCGCGATCTCCTCGCGCTGCCCCGAGACGGGCAGTTCGGGGGGATACGTGATCGTGGCAAGCACAGCCCTCCATCGTATGCGGTGCGAGCCCGTGCGCGGCCATGGTAGACAGGCCAGCATGTCGTCGGATGTCGCAGCACAGCCGCCCCCGCACGCCCCCACCATTCCTCGGCTGGCGGGCCTCATCGGCCTGCCGATCCTGCGCGTCGTGCTGGTCGGGCTCGCGTCCGTCGCGACCTGGCTCGTGCTCCTCGCAGCGGGGGACGACGCGTCCTTCCCGCCCATGATGCTCTACGCGGCGACCTCGATGCTCGTCGTGAACCTCATCACGCTGGCACTGGTGCGCCGCGCGCTCCACGCGGAGGGCCAGCGCGCCCGAGACCTCATCGACTTCTCGTGGCGACGCCTCGGCACCGACATCCTGTGGGGTCTGCTCTGGCTCACGGTGCTCTGGATCCCGTTCGCGCTCGCCGTCGTCGGTGTCGGGTTCGCGATGTACGGGCCCGACGTGTTCACGCGGTTCGAGACGCTCTTCTACGACCCCACGTACGTGCCGACCTTCGAACGACCGATCCTGACGCTGCTCGCCATCGTCACCGTCGTGACGTTCGCGCCACTGAACGCGCCCACCGAGGAGCTCGTCTTCCGGGGCTACTCGCAGGGCGGGCTCTTCCGACGGGGGTGGCCTGCCGCGTGGGCGATCCTCGTGCCGGCGGTCATCTTCGCGGCGCAGCACGTGTTCTACGCGGCGACGCCCGGCGCGGTGCCGATCTACCTCGTCGCATTCCTCGTGTGGGGCATCGGCTCCGGCATCATCGTGCGTTGGCAGGGCCGCCTCATGCCGATCATCGTCGCGCACTTCCTCGTCAACCTCATGACGAGCGCGCCCGCCCTGCTGATCCTCGTGCTGCCCTGACGCGGGCGGCCGCGGCATCGCGGCGCTGCGGCGTCCGTGCAGCTGTGATGGGATGGTGCGATGACCCAGCCCACCGTGCCACGTGTCCAGCTGAACGACGGCTTCTCGGTTCCGCAACTCGGCTTCGGCGTCTTCAGGGTCGATCCGACGGGGACCGAACGCATCGTCACGGATGCCCTCGACGTGGGCTACCGTCACATCGACACCGCCCGCATCTACGGCAACGAGGCGGGGGTGGGTCGGGCGATCGCCCGGTCGGGCATTCCGCGCGAGGAGCTGTTCATCACCACCAAGCTGTGGAACGACGACCAGGGCACGCAGTCCGTGTTCGACGCGTTCGATGCGAGCCTCGAGCGACTCGGGCTCGACTACGTCGACCTCTACCTCATACACTGGCCGGAGCCCGCGCTGGACCGATACGTCGAGACGTGGAAGGCGTTCGAGCGGCTGCGTGAGTCCGGCCGTGCACGGTCGATCGGCGTCTCGAACTTCCTCGTCGCGCACCTCCAGCGGCTCCTCGATGAGACCGAGGTCGTGCCGGCCGTCGACCAGATCGAGCTGCACCCATACCACCAGCAGCCCGCGACCGCGGCATTCGCCGAGGAGCACGGCATCGCGATCGAGGCCTGGGGCCCGCTCGGTCAGGGCAAGTACCCGCTCCTCGAGCTTCCAGAGGTGACGGATGCCGCGGCCGCCCACGGCGCAACCCCGGCGCAGGTCGTGATCCGCTGGCACCTCCAGCGCGGCCACATCGTGTTCCCGAAGTCGAATCACCGAGCACGCATGGCGGAGAACTTCGACGTCTTCGGGTTCGAGCTCGCGCCCGACGAGATGGACGCGATCACCGGCCTCGAGCGCGAGGGGCGGATGGGCTCTCACCCCGACGAGAGCTGACGACACGCGGCGTCGCCGCGTGCGACACGCCCGGGATGCGGGTCGGATTTGGTGCGGCTGCGCCCCTCCGCGTAAGTTCTTAGACGTCGCCACGGCGGCGCGGAGCCCGGCCGAGTCACTCGGCCGAGCGGCCCGCCACCGAGATGGCGAAGTCTTAGCCAAATAGCCTCGAAGTCGCATTGCGACTCGGTGATTTCAAGCCTAAGATAAGTACTCGCTTCACCAGCAGCCACGACGTTCGCGATGTGGCTCTCGGCTGTCCCGCAGCCGAGTCGGAACTCGCGTTCCGGAGCCTGCGAGTGAAGTGGTACACTAGATAGGTTGCCCTGGAGGCCGGCCGCAAGGCCGCAATCCGGGTGCGTCCGTTTCTTGAGAACTCAACAGCGTGCACTATGTTCAATGCCAATTTTTTGAACCCTGGCCCTGTCTTTGGATGGGGTGGGATTCCTTTGGATTGATGGACAGTCAGTATTGATTGTTTCTCGGTCAGAGA
>DASUVU010000098.1:0-8925 GCA_036378815.1 Agromyces sp.
GTCGGAGAGCTCGCGGATCTTGGCGAGCTGTTCGGCGGAGTTGATGGCACCGATGTCGGTGTTCTTGTCGAGGGGGTCGCCCACGCGAAGGGTGGCCATCCGCCGCTTCAGCCGGTTGAGCACGTCTTCGGCGACCGACTCCTGGACGAGTAGCCGGGAGCCGGCGCAGCAGACGTGTCCCTGATTGAAGAAGATTCCGTTGACGATGCCCTCGATCGCCTGGTCGATGGGTGCGTCGTCGAACACGATGTTCGCGGCCTTGCCGCCGAGTTCGAGGGTCGCCTTCTTGTCGGTGCCGGCGATCTCCTTGGCGATGGCGCGGCCCACCGCGGTCGACCCCGTGAAGGCGACCTTGTCGACGCCCTCGTGGGAGACGAGCGCCGCCCCCGTGTCGCCGGCGCCGGTGATGATGTTCACGACACCCGGCGGGAGGTCGGCCTGCTGGACGATCTCGGCGAAGATGAGCGCCGTGAGCGGCGTGGTCTCGGCCGGCTTCAGCACCACGGTGTTTCCTGCGGCGAGCGCCGGAGCGATCTTCCACGCGAGCATGAGCAGCGGGAAGTTCCACGGGATGACCTGCGCGGCGACGCCGAGCGCGCGAGGATCCGCACCGAGGCCGGCGTAGTCGAGCTTGTCGGCCCAGCCTGCGTAGTAGAAGAACCACGCTGCGACCAGTGGCACGTCGACGTCGCGCGACTCCTTGATGGGCTTGCCGTTGTCGAGCGACTCCGCGACCGCCAGTTCTCGCGCCCGCTCCTGCACCAGCCGGGCGATGCGGAAGAGGTACTTGCCCCGGTCACGGCCGCTCATCTTCGACCAGGTGCGGTCGTAGGCCCGGCGAGCCGCGGCGACGGCGGCATCGACATCGGCCGCGTCGGCATTCGCGATCGTCGCGATGTGCTCCTCGGTCGCCGGGGAGATCGTCTGGAATGGGGTGCCGCGACCGTCGACGAACTCGCCGTCGATGAAGAGGCCGTAGCTGTCGCGCAGCGACAGGATCGCCCGCGACTCGGGGGCGGGTGCGTATTCGAGGAAGCTCATGATGCGGTTCTCTCAGTCGATCGTCACGTAGTCGGCGCCGGAGTAGTGTCCGGTGGTCATCTTCTGGCGCTGCAGCAGCACGTCGTTGAGCAGGCTCGACGCACCGAAACGGAACAGGTGCGGTTGCAGCCACTGCTCGCCCGCGGTCTCGGCCACGGTCACGAGATACCTGATCGCGTCCTTCGATGCACGGATGCCGCCCGCGGGCTTCACCCCGATGCGGTGACCGGTCATCAGGTGCCAGTCGCGCACGACCTCGAGCATGAGCAGCGTCACGGGGAGGGTCGCGGCGGGCTGCACCTTGCCGGTCGACGTCTTGATGAAGTCGCCGCCGGCGAGGATCGAGAGCCACGAGGCGCGGCGAACGTTGTCGTACGTCACGAGCTCGCCGGTCTCGAGGATCACCTTGAGGCTGGCGCTGGTGCCGTCGGGCCGACGGCACGCCTCCTTCACGGCCGCGATCTGGTCGAACACCAGCCCGTACCGGCCGGCGAGGAACGCGCCGCGGTCGATGACCATGTCGATCTCGTCGGCCCCGGCGGCGACCGCCTCGGCCGTGTCGGCCAGCTTGATGTCGAGCGAGGACCGGCCGCTCGGGAACGCCGTGGCGACGGCCGCGACCGAGATGAGCCCGTCGTCAGGGTCGCCGTGCGCGCCGCCCAACGCGTCGATGGCCTCGGGCACCAGGTCGCCGTACACGCACACCGCAGCGACCCGCGGCACCGTGGCATCCGTCGGATCGGGGTTCACCGCCTTGGCGACCAGCGAACGCACCTTGCCCGGCGTGTCAGCGCCCTCGAGGGTCGTGAGATCGATCAGCGAGATGATCTTGTCGAGTGCCCACTTCTTCGAGCTCGTCTTGATCGAGCGCGTGGCGAGACCGGCTGCTCGCTGCTCGAGGCCGACGGCATCGACACCGGCGATGCCGTGCAGGTAGCGGCGGAGCGTCGCGTCGTCAGGTTCACCGCCGAGCACGGCGAGCGCTCGTTCGCGGGAGGTGACGAGGGAGGTGCCTGCGCTTGTCGGAGCTGGCATGGTCTTGACCTGGCTTTCGTTCTGGTGGTGGTGCGTCATGGCTGCGTGCACGCCGAGGCGCGCTCAGCCGTCGAGGAGATGGAGTGCGGTGGCCTCGTCGGTGACGAGGACCGAGCAGAGCCCGCTGCGTACGACCGCATCGGCGACCGGATGCTTCGACGTGCCCGCGATGACCGCGATCGCGAGCGGCGTCGAGCGGAGCTCATCGAGGGTGAGCCCGACCGTGCGTGCATCGAGCGCGGGGTCGACGATGTTGCCGTCGGAGTCGATGTACCGGCCGACGACATCGCCGACGGCCCCCTTCTGCACGAGCACGTCGACGTCGGCGGTCGACAGGTAGCCGCTCTCGACGTGCACGGAGTTGTGATCGGCCGCTCCGGCGCTGAACAGGTAGGCGTCGGCCGACCGGGCGAGCTCGATCACGCCGGCGACGACGCGGTCGGACTCGATGGCCTCCTTGGTGGCGAGCCGCTCGAGGATGGCGGGGCTGGGCAGCAGCGTGGCGCTGCCCCCGCCCTTCTGGGCGATCGCGACGGCGGTCGCCGCCGCCGTGCCGGCGCGACGATTGAGGCTCACGCCGCCGTTGATCTGCACGACGTTCACCCCCGTCGCCCAGCCGTTGCGCAGGTGCTGCGAGATCTCGAACAGCGTGCGACCCCAGCTCACGCCGAGTGTGCGCGGCACGGGGCGAAGCGCGGTCAGGTAGTCGGCCGCGGCCTGGGCCGTGCGCTCCTGGAGCTCCTCGGCGGACTGCACGCCCGCCGTCGACACGACGATCGCGTCGGTGAGCCCGCGCTCGTCGCGGAGGCGCCGTTCGAGCGGCAGGCGCCTGGCGCGCGGATGCAGGATCTCGATGCGGATGAACCCGCGCTGCTTCGCCTGCGCGAGGAGCCGCCCGACCTTCCACCGCGTCAATCGCAGCGCCTGGCCGATCTCATCCTGCGTCTTGTTCTCTTCGTAGTAGAGCTCGGCCGCTCGGATGGAGAGGAGTTCGTCGATCTCGTCCACACGCCCCCCTTCCGCTCTCCTTCCAGCGTAGGCAGCGCACCCCGCATCGGCAACACTCGCGGGCGATCCTGCTCATATGAGCAGGCGATGATCGGATGCCGCGCACCTATGCTGGTGCAATGCCCCGCCCCCTCGTGCTCGCGGTCGACTTCGGCGGCACCAAGGTGGAGGCCGCACTCGTGGATGACGACGGCCGGCTCCTACCCCGATCGCGACATCGCCGCCCGACCGGCGCCGCCGCCACGAACGAGGATCTCGGGGGTGCGGTCCGCGACGTCGTCGTCGCCGCGTACGATGCGCTCCCGGCCGGCGCGCTCATCGGGGGTGTCGGCATCGGGGCGGCCGGACCGATCGACGTGGAGCACGGGCTCGTGTCACCGCTCAACGTTCCCGCCTGGCGCGATCATCCCCTCGCCGAGTTCGTCGCCGGCATCGTGCCCGACCTGCCGGTGACGCTGCGCATGGACGGCCTCTGCATCGCCCTCGCCGAGCACTGGATCGGCGCCGGCCGGGGCGTCGAGAACCTCCTCGGGATGGTCGTCTCGACGGGCGTCGGCGGCGGGCTCCTGCTCGGCGGTCGGGCCGCGCCGAGCCCCACGGGCAACAGCGGACACATCGGCCATGTCGAGGTCGGCGGGTTCGACGACGCCTGCGCCTGCGGCGGACGCGGATGCCTCGAGGCGGTCGCCTCCGGCCCGAACACCGTGGCCTGGGCCCGGAGGCAGGGATTCGCCGGCACGACCGGGGAGGACCTCGCGGTGGCCCACGCCGCCGGCGACCCGATCGCGATCGCGGCGGTGGAGCGAGCCGGCACCGCCATAGGTCACACCGTGGCATCCGCCGCGAACCTCGTCGACCTCGATGTCGCGGCCATCGGCGGCGGGTTCTCGCGCGTCTCCCCCGCGCTGTTCGACCACGCGCGCGCGGCCCTCCGGGTGCGTACCGCATTCCCCTTCGTCTCGCGGGTGCGGATCGTGCCGTCGGGACTGTCCGACGAAGGGCCGCTCATCGGGGCGGCCGCCCTCGTTCACCGTCCCGACCTCCTCACCTGAGGCGAGCGACGGCGAGAGCCGTGGTCACGCGTCGGCCTCGACGCGCTCGTCCTCGAAGTACTGCGGACGCGACACGATGGCGCCGCCGATCGCGGCGGCGACGGCCGAACCGATGAGCACCAGGAGGGGCAGCACCCATCCACCGGTCGCCTCGTGCAGGATGC
Organism: Agromyces sp.; assembly: GCA_036378815.1. Taxonomy (GTDB): domain Bacteria; phylum Actinomycetota; class Actinomycetes; order Actinomycetales; family Microbacteriaceae; genus Agromyces. The sequence goes on from DASUVU010000098.1 coordinate 4,301, forward strand.
CGACCGTCAACGGCCCGGCCGCGACGATCAGGTAGCCCACCGACTGCACGAAGCCCGACAGGGCGACCGCGCCCTCCTGCGTGCGCGTCCGGAGGTTGATGAGCACGATCGACAGCGGGAACAGCAGCGGACCGGTGCCCGCGAGTGCCACCCAGAGCCAGGTCGCAACCGTCGGCACGAGCAGCAGGCCCAGTCCACCGACGACGAGCGTCACGACCGCGATCCCGATGAGCAGGCGCAGGTGCCCGTATCGTGCCGCCACGATGGGCACGATCAGCCCCGCCGGGAGCCCCATCGCGGCGTACAGCGAGAGGAGCGCTCCGGCCTCGGACGGCGACACTCCGGCGATGTCGTGGAGCATGGGCGGTAGCCAGGCGAACATCGCGTACGCGTTGAAGCCCGCCACGGCGAACACGACGGCGAGGGCCCACGCGAGCGGCGACCGCAGCGCGTAGCGCAGCAGCCCGGGCTGCACCTCCTCGGGGAACGCCGCTCCGTTCACGCGTCGCGGATGCACCAGCAGCGCGATCCAGGGCACGAGGCACAGAGCGGCCACGACGGCCCACTGTCCGAGCGAGGTGCGCCACCCGGCGACATCCGCCACCGGCACTGCGACGAGTGGCGGCACGAGGGTGCTCACCGACATGGCCGTCACGTAGAGCGTGGTCATCAGCCCGATGCGGTCGGGGAAGTACCGCTTCACGAGCGGTGGAAGCAGCACGTTCCCGACGCCGATCGCGGCGAACGTCAACGCCGATGTGGCGACCAGCCACAGCGCATCGCCCGCGATGCCGCGCCCCAACAGCCCGACCGAGAGCGCCGCGAGCGACACGATCAGGGTGAGCTCGAGGCCGAGGCGTTTCGTGAACAGTGGCGTCACGATGCCGAACACGGCGTAGCACAGCGGCGGCAGCATGCCGAGGAACCCGATGACCAGCGGGGTGAGCGAGATGTCGCGCTCGAGCTCGGCGAGGATCGGCGACAGTGAGGCGACCGCCGTGCGCAGGTTGAACGCGACGAGCACGATGCCCACGAGGGCGAGCGTCCGGCCGGCCCAGAGCGGTCGACGTTCAGTCAACGAGGATCTCGCGGGCACGCTCGACGTCGTCGTGCATCTGGTCGATCAGGTCGGGGATGCTCGTGAACGCCACCATGCCGCGGAGCCGCTCGACGAACTCGACCTCGACGAGATGGTCGTACAGGTCGAGCTCGCGATCGAGCACGTACGCCTCGACCTGCTTCTTCGCCACGCCCTCGAACGTCGGGTTGTCGCCGACCGAGATGGCGGCCGGGTACCGGGTGCCGGCGTCGGTCAGCCAGCCCGCATAAACGCCGTCGGCGGGGATGAGGCCCTCGGACTCGGCGCTGAGGTTCGCCGTGGGGAATCCCAGCTCGCGCCCGCGGTTCGCGCCGTGCACGACGATGCCCGTCACGGCCGGGGCGTGCCCGAGCAGCTCGCCGGCGTGCCGCACGTCGCCCTCGGCGAGCAGTTCGCGGATCCACGTGGAGGACACCCGCCGCGATCCCTCGGGGGTGACGTCGTCCACGACCTCGACTGCGAAGCCGAACTTCTCCCCGAGGTCGCGGAGCAGCGCGACGTCGCCCGCTCCCCTGGCGCCGTACCGGAAGTCATGGCCGACCAGCACGGCCTTGGCGTCGAGCGTGTCGACCAGGACCCGCTCGACGAACTCCGTCGCGGGAACCGAGGCGAGAGCGCGGTCGAAGCGGAGCATGAGCGTCGCGTCGACTCCGGTGCTCGCCAGCAGCTCGAGCTTCTGGCGGACGCTCACGAGCGACTCGGGGCACTTCTCGGGCGCGAGCAGCTCGAGCGGGTTGCGATCGAACGTCACCACGACCGACTTGAGGTCATCGGCGGCAGCCAGGTCGTGGATGCGGTCGATGACGGCGCGGTGACCGCGATGCACGCCGTCGAACTTGCCGATGGTGACCGCGGAGGGGCCGTAGCCGTCGGGTACCGCGTCGAGTCCCTTGAACGTCTTCACGCGGCATCCGCCGCCGGGTCGGGGCGATGCGTCGCGAGCCACCACATGCCGAGCAACGGCAGCACGAGCGGAATGAACAGGTAGCCGCGGCCGAACCAGGACCACACCGTGTCGTGCGGGAACAGCTCCGGATCCACGATGCTCAGCGTGCCGACCACGAGCACGCCGACGAACTCGAACACGATCGTCGCCCACGCGACGCGATACCAGCCGCGCCCCGCGCGCACGAGGGCGATCGTCGCCACGACGTACACCACCGCGGCGAGCGCCGACAGCGCGTAAGCGAGGGGTGCCTCGTCGAACTTCGAGACGATCTGCACGAACGAACGCCCCAGCGCCGCCAGCGCGAGTACGCCGTAGACGGCCACGAGCACCCGTCCGATGCCGCTCATCCGCCACCTGCGCCCGGTCTCGGGCCGGGCACTCCGCACGTCAGTCATGTCGTTCGATTCTCTCAGACGTCGATCAGGCCTGCTGCACGGTCCAGATCTGCAGCATGCGGTACACCATCACCGCCACGGCGAGCGCGGCGACCCCGAGCACCACCGTGCTCCAGCGGCTGCGTTCGACCAGGCCCCAGAGGATCGCAGCCGGCGGGATGAGCAGCGCGCTCACCAGGTACACGTAGAACTCGAGCACGCTGCCTGTGGCCTCGTTCCCGAAGGCCGGCGCGGCGATCGCGACGACCAGCTGGACGACGAGCAGCAGCTCGACGAGCGCGAGGGCGCCGTTCGTGAGGTCGCTCGGCACTCGTCCGGCGAAGCCGAGCGCGAGGCACAGCAGGCCCGCCGCGACCGCGACGGCGAGCTGCACCCAGGCGAACCACTCGATCATGCGCCCGCCTCCACGTCGGGGAACCCGGTCACGACCTTCAGCGCGTCCCCGCGCCGCTCGACGATCGCGACGAGTCGATCGTCGGGGGCGATCGCGGCGAGCGGACCGTCGCCGTCGGGGACGCCTGCCTCGGCGGCGGGGATCCGCTTGCCGTGGCCGAGGTCGATCGCCTGCTGCGCAGTGACGTCCACGACCGGGAGCGCCCGGCGCGCGGCATCCGCGGGGCTCATCATCGACGCCTCGACGTCGAAGCCGTCGAGACCGGATGCCTCGTCGACCCCGAACGCGCCGATGCGCGTGCGGCGCAGCGACGTGAGATGTCCACCCGTGCCGAGATCTGCGCCGAGGTCGCGTGCGAGCGCGCGTACATACGTGCCCGACGAGCACGCGACGCGCACGTCGACGTCGACGAACCCGTCGCCGGCGCGCATCGACAGGAGGTCGAACGCCGACACGGTCACCGTACGGGCGGCGAGCTCGACGGTCTCGCCGTCGCGCACCCGACGGTATGCCCGCTGTCCCGCCACCTTCACGGCGCTGACCGAGCTCGGAACCTGGTCGATCACGCCGGTCAGGCGACGGATGCCGCTGCGCAGCGCCTCATCGTCGACGGCCGCCAGCGCGGCGGCAGCGCCGTCGACGTCGAGCGGCTCGCCCTCGGCATCGTCGGTCGTCGTGCCCCATCCGAGCCGGATCGTGGCGAGGTACTCCTTGTCGAGCCCGACGAGGAAGTGCAGCAGGCGCGTCGCGGTGTTCACGCCCAGGATGAGCAGTCCCGTGGCCATCGGGTCGAGCGTGCCGGCGTGCCCGATCCTGCGGGTTCCCGCGAGGCGCCGCATGCGCGCGACGACATCGTGGCTGGTGACTGACGGCGGCTTGTCGACGAGGAGGATGCCGCTGTTCACGCCGTACAGGCTAACAGCCGGCTCGACCCGTCCCGCCCGTCCGACACCGACACCAGCGGCCCTACGCTGAGAGGATGAGGATCGGCATCATCGGCGCGGGCGCACTCGGCGGCACCTTCGCCGCATTGCTCACGCGCGCCGGCCACGACGTGGAGGTGACGGCGCGCGGCGCAGGGCTGGCGGCCATCCGTGCCGACGGCATCCGGCTCTCGGGCGGCTACGGCGACGTCGAGGCGCGAGTGGCCGTCGGCGAGACGCTCACGGCCAGGCCCGACCTCGTGCTGGTCACGACGAAGGCGCAGGATGCCGCGGCCGCCATCGAGGCGAACGCCGCCGTCGTCGACGGGGCGCCGGTGGTCGTGATCCAGAACGGCCTCGAGGGCGTCGACACGGCCGCTCGGCTGTTGCCGACGTCGTCGTGCATGGGCCTGCTCTCGATCATCGCGGCCAATTACACCGAGCCCGGCGTCGTGCGGGTGACGACGACGGCCGCGAGCTACCTCGGTCGCGGCGACGGGCCCGCCGACGCGGAGTGCGTCCGCGTCGCCGGCATCCTCTCGGAGGCGGTGCCCGTGATCGCGATCGCCGGGTTCCGCGGCGCGCAGTGGACGAAGCTCGTCGTCAACATGCTCAACGCGGTGCCGGCGATCGTGGGCCGCAGCGTGCAGGACGTGGTCGACGACCGCCGCCTGCGCCGCGTCGTGGCCGCCTCGATGCGCGAGACCGTGCGCGTCGGCATCGCCCGCGGCGTACGGTTCGGGCGACTGCAGGGTCTCGGGAACCGGCGGCTCCGCCTGTTCGCACGCATGCCGCTCGTCATCGGCCAGGTGCTTCCGTGGCTCATGCGGGTGCGAATGGGCAGCGTGCCCAACCTGGGCTCGAC
>DASUVU010000099.1:0-7052 GCA_036378815.1 Agromyces sp.
TCGGCGAGACCGTCACCGCCGAGCTCGCGGTCGCGAACACCGGGCCCCGGACGCTCCGCGCCGTCGTCCGCGACGGATGGGAGCCGTCGGCGGGCCTGGCCGGCCCGAACCGCACGGCGCTTCGCGTCCCACCCGGCGAACGGCGGCGCATGTCGCTCGAGCTCACGCCGTGGCGACGGGGAGACCGCCGCGCCGAGCACGTCACCATCCGATCGTGGGGCCCGCTCGGGCTCTGGGCGCGCCAGGCGACGCTCGCGGCGCCCGGGCGGGTGCGAGTGCTTCCCCCCTTCCATTCCCGGGCGCACCTGCCGTCGCGCCTCACGCGACTGCGCGAGCTCGACGGGCGCACGCCCCTGCTCATCCGTGGGCAGGGCACCGAGTTCGACTCCATCCGCGAGTACGTCCGCGGTGACGACGTGCGTTCGATCGACTGGCGCGCGACGGCACGTCACAACGACCCCGAGGTGCCCGGCAGCATGCGGCTCATGGTGCGCACGTGGCGCCCCGAACGCGACCGCCGGATCGTCATCGTGGCCGACACCTCCCGCACGGCCGCTGCCCGCGTGGCCGACGAGCCGCGCCTCGACACCGCGTGGGAGGCGTCGCTCCTGCTTGCCGCGCTCGCGTCGCACGCGGGCGACCGGGTGGACTTCCTCGCATGGGACCGCCGGGTGCGCGGACGCGTGCAGGGCGCGAGCGGCGCGGAGCTGCTCGCCCGCATGGTGGACACGATGGCCGTCATCGACGCCGAGCTCATCGAGGCGGACTGGGCGGCGATTCCCGGGCAGGTGCGTCGAGTCACGAGCAGGCACGCGCTCGTCGTGCTGCTGACCGCGGCCGACTCCCCCGGTTCCGCCAGGGGACTGCTGTCGGCGCTGCCGCAGTTGACCGCGCGACACACAGTGATCGTCGCCTCGGTCGCCGACCCCGCCCTCGTCGCCGCGAGTCGCGAGCGCGAGTCGCTCGACGAGGTGTACCTGGCCGCCGCGGCCGAACGCGGCCTGCTCGACGGCGAGCGGGTGGCGGCGGCGATCCGCCGACTCGGTGGCATCACCGTGATGGCCCCGCCTCACGAGCTCCCGCCGGCGCTGGCCGACCGCTACCTCGAACTCAAGGCCGCCGGCCGACTGTAGAGAAGCTCACGGCACCGGATGCCGCGGAACGCGTCGCGTGACATGGTGGCGTGTCCGGAACAGTCCGCTCCGGCCCGCTTCCGATGCCCATGCGACGTGTCGCCCTGTTCCCGCGTCGCGGTGGCGGGCGACGGGCTCAGCCGACCGTGATGCGCGCCGCGCCGGCGTCGAACTCCTCGAGGTCGCCGGTCTCACCCGCTCGGGTCGCGCGTCGGCCGAGCACCAGCATGTAGGCGAGGAAGCCGCCGAGCGCGAGCACGCCGATCCCGATCTTCACGGGCCACGGCCACGGCGCCGGGGTCACGAACCCCTCGATGAGCCCCGAGACGAAGAGGAAGAACACGAGGCCGATGGCCACGGTGAAGAGCGAGCGCGCCTCCTCGGCGAGCGCCTGCCCGCGCGACCTCGGCCCCGGCGCGACCCACGCCCAGAAGATGCGCAGGCCCGCGGCTGCCGCGACGAACACGCACGTGAGCTCGAGCAGCCCGTGCGGAGCGATGTAGAGGAAGAACGTGTCGGCCTCGTCGTAGGCGAACATGATCGCGGCGGTGATGCCGAGGCTCTGCGCGTTCTGCAGGATGACCCAGGGCACCCACACGCCCGTGACGCCGAACGCGACGCACTGAGCGGCGATCCACGCGTTGTTCGTCCACACGGCACCCGCGAACGACGCGGCCGGGTTCTCGGAGTAGTAGGAGACGAAGCCCTCCTCGGCGAGCTGGCGGAACTCCTCCTCGGTGCCGAGGTTCGCGAGCACCCGGGGGTCGCCGCCGACCCACCAGGCGTACAGCGCGGCGACGGCGGCAGTGACGACCGCAACGGCGAGCGTCAGCCAGCGGATCCGATACAGCGCTGCGGGAAGGCTCACGAGGGCGAATCGCGTGAACTGCCGCAGCGGGTTCTCGGGCGTTCCGGTGAACCGCAGGCGCGCCCGCGCGAGCGAGATCGAGAGGCGGTCGCCGAGCGCGGTGGATCCGGCGGTCGTCTGCACGAGCGAGAGGTCGGATGCCGCGCCCTGATACCGCTCGATCAGTTCGTCGGCGCCGGGGCCGTCGAGTCGGCCCGACCGGGCGAGAGCGTCGAGCCGCTGCCAGTCGTCGTGGCGAGCGGAGGCCAGGGCGTCGAGATCCATCTGCTTGAATACTACCCATGGCCGACGCGACCACAGCGCCCCGCCGGGTCGCCCGGTTCGACGACGAGGGGCTCGTCACCGGTGAGGCCGTCACCCTCGACGTGCGGCCCGCGAGCGCGCTCATCCGTGCGGGCGGCACCGCCATCGACGTGGTGGTGACGATCGTGCTGCTGCTCGGGCTCCTCCTCGCCCTGAGCGGCCTATCGGTCGACGAGGCCGCATTCCGCGCGATCATCATCACCGGGCTCGTCGTCTGCGTCGTGGTGATTCCCACCACGGTCGAGGCCGCGTCCCGCGGACGCTCGCTCGGCAAGCTCGCCCTCGGCCTGCGCGTCGTCCGCGATGACGGCGGAGCGATCGGCTTTCGGCACGCGTTCATCCGGGCCCTGGTCGGCGTGCTCGAGATCTACCTGACGTTCGGCGGCCTCGCCGCACTGGTCGGCTTCCTGAACCCGTCGTCGAAGCGGCTCGGCGACATCATGGCGGGCACGCACGCCCAGGTCGAGCGGGTGCCGGGGCTTGCATCGACGGCGTTCGGCGTGCCATCAGAGCTGGCCGGCTGGGCGCCCCTCGCCGACGTCGCGCGGCTCCCCGACCCGTTGGCGCGCCGGGTTGCCTCGTTCTTCGCCAACGCTCCGCACCTCGTACCCGACAGCCGTCGCCGCATCGCCGCGTCGCTGACGGCCGAGGTCGCCCCGTTCGTCTCGCCCCTGCCCGACGCCGACCCCGAGCACTTCCTCGCCGCCGTCGTCGCCCTCCGCCGTGAACGCGACCTGGCCGCGCTCCGGCTCGAGGACGCGCGGATGACCGCGCTCGGGCCGCAGCTCACCGCGAAGCCGGTCGGCTTCCCCGAACGCTGACCCCTCCCGCTCGCTGAGCCGGTCGAAGCGGGCGTCATCGTGTACGCCCCCGTCGGCAAGCTCAGGGCGCGAGGAGACTCAGTACCGGTAGTGGTCGACCTTGTAGGGACCCTCGACCGGCACGCCGATGTAGGCGGCCTGCTCGGGGGTGAGCTCGGTGAGCTCGACGCCGAGCGCGTCGAGGTGCAGGCGCGCGACCTTCTCGTCGAGGTGCTTCGGCAGCACGTAGACGCCGACCGGGTACTGCTCGGGGCGGGTCCAGAGCTCGAGCTGCGCGAGCACCTGGTTCGTGAAGGAGTTCGACATCACGAACGACGGATGCCCCGTGGCGTTGCCGAGGTTCATGAGCCGACCCTCGCTCAGCACGAGCACGCTGCGGCCGTTCGGCAGGCGCCACTCGTGCACCTGAGGCTTGATCTCGATGCGCTCGGCACCCGCGAGCGACTCGAGCCCGGCCATGTCGATCTCGTTGTCGAAGTGGCCCACGTTCGCGACGATGGCGAGGTGCTTGAGGCCGAGCAGGTGGTCGAGGCGCACGACCTCCTTGTTGCCCGTGCCGGTCACGAGGATGTCGATCTCGCCGATGACCGACTCGAGGCGCTTGACCTCGTAGCCGTCCATCGCGGCCTGGAGCGCGTTGATGGGATCGATCTCGCTCACGATGACGCGCGCGCCCTGGCCGCGCAGCGCTTCGGCGGCGCCCTTGCCGACGTCGCCGTAACCCGCGACGAACACGACCTTGCCGCCCATGAGCACGTCGGTCGCGCGGTTCAGTCCGTCGGGCAGCGAGTGACGGATGCCGTACTTGTTGTCGAACTTCGACTTCGTCACCGAGTCGTTCACGTTGATCGCCGGGAACAGCAGCTCGCCGCGCGCGTGCAGCTCGTAGAGGCGGTGCACGCCGGTGGTGGTCTCCTCGGTGACGCCCTGGAGCTCGTCGGAGATGCGGGTCCACCGGTCGCGGCTCAGCTCGAGCGAGCGGCGGAGGGCGTCGAGCACGACGCGGAACTCGTGGCTCGTGGCATCCGTCGCCTCGGGAACCTGGCCGGCCGCCTCGAATCGGCGGCCCTCGTGCACGAGCAGGGTGGCGTCACCGCCGTCGTCGAGGATCATGTTCGGGCCGATCCAGTCGGCATCGGATGCCGCGGCCTCGGCACTCCAGTCGAAGATGCGGTCGGTGCACCACCAGTACTCCTCGAGGGTCTCGCCCTTCCAGGCGAAGACCGGCACGCCCTTCGGCTCGTCGACGGTGCCGTCGGGACCGACGACGACCGCCGCGGCAGCCTCGTCTTGCGTGGAGAAGATGTTGCAGCTCGCCCACCGCACCTGCGCACCCAGCGCGACAAGCGTCTCGATGAGCACCGCGGTCTGCACCGTCATGTGCAGGCTGCCGGCGATTCGCGCACCCGCGAGCGGCTTCGACTCGCCGAACTCGGCGCGTAGCGCCATGAGGCCGGGCATCTCGTTCTCGGCGAGGCGAAGCTGGTGTCGGCCCGACTCCGCGAGGGTGAGGTCGGCGACCTTGAACGGGAGGGCGGTGGTGACGGCATCCATCCGACCATTCTGGCAGGTCGTCGGGCCGCGTTGCGTTCTCAGCCCCTGATGAGCGCCAGCACCTCGTCGCGGATCGCCGCCATCGTCGCGGCATCCGCACCCTCGACGTTCAGGCGCAGCAACGGCTCCGTGTTCGAGGGCCGCACGTTGAACCACCAGAACGGCTCGCTCTCGGCGGTGAGCCCGCTGACGGTCAGCCCATCGAGTTCGTCGAAGTCGGCACGGCCGGTGAACGCCTCGACGATCCGCGTGTACGCCGCGGGGACATCGTCGACGGTGGAGTTCAGTTCGCCCGACAGCGCGTACGGGGTGAAGCGGGTGGCGAGCTCCGACAGCGGAGCCTGCTGCGCACCGAACTCGGCGAGCAGGTGCATCGCGGCGAGCATGCCGTTGTCGGCGCCCCAGAAGTCGCGGAAGTAGTAGTGCGCGGAGTGCTCGCCGCCGAAGACCGCGCCCGTCTCGTTCATGCGGTCCTTGATGAGCGAGTGCCCGACCCGCGTGCGGATGGCCGTGGCACCCGCGGCCTCGATGGTCTCGGGCACGAATCGCGAGGTGATGAGGTTGTGGATCACCGCGACGTCCTGCTCGCCGGCCGCGCGCACGCGCTCGATCTCCCGCACGGCGACGATGGCGGCGACCGCGGACGGGTTCACGGCGCCGCCCTGCTCGTCGATCACGAAGCACCGGTCGGCGTCGCCGTCGAAGGCCAGCCCCAGGTCGGCGCCGTGGTCGACCACCGCCCGCTGCAGGTCGACCAGGTTCGCCGGCTCGAGCGGGTTCGCCTCGTGGTTCGGGAACGTGCCGTCGAGCTCGAAGTACAGCGGCACGATCTCGAGCGGCAGCGGCGGCAGGCCGGCCGCCGCTCCGAGGACGGCCGGCACGGTCAGGCCGCCCATGCCGTTGCCCGCGTCGACGACGACCTTGAGCGGTCGGATGCCGCGGAGGTCGACGAGGGCGCGGAGGTATGCGGCGTAGTCGGCCAGCACGTCGGCCTCGACCATCGAACCCGGCGTCGCGGCATCCGTGATGCCCGCATCGAGGTAGTCGCCGGCACGATCGCGGATCGCAGCGAGTCCGGTGTCGAGCGAGATCCCCTGCGCGCCCGCGCGCGAGAACTTGATGCCGTTGTACGCGGCCGGGTTGTGGCTCGCCGTGAACATCGCCGCGGGCGCGTTCATCGAGCCCGAGGCGAAGTAGCTCTCGTCGGTCGAGCAGAGCCCGATCGACACGACGTCGGCGCCGCGGCGCATCGCACCCCGCGCGAAGGCGGCGGCGAACCCGGGCGAGGAGTCGCGCATGTCGTGGCCGATGACCACCCTGGCACCAGCCGCGCCGACCTCGTCGACGAATGCCGCGCCGAGTGCCTCGACGACCTCGTCGGTCAGCAGCTCGCCCACGAGGCCACGCACGTCGTAGGCCTTCACGACCGCGTCGAGGCGCGCGCGAGCATCGGATGGTGCGGGGGGATTCATGCCCTGAAACCTACCTCACCGAGCGACACGTGCCGGACGACCTGCCACCCCACCGGGGCCGACGTGCGCTCGGCGTGACGCGCGCAGAGGTCGTACCCGCCCGGATCGCGCGAGCCGGCGAGCGGACCGACCACCGCCATGGAGTCGGCGTAGTCGAAGGTGAGCGTCGCGACCGCCTCGGCGGTGCACGCGGTGCGGGAGCAGCGTCTCATGGCTCGACCAGAGTATCGACCCGGCCGGACATTACGATGGAGGGTATGGCCCGTTCCCGCCGTGTCGCCGTTCCGCGCTCGCCCCGACGCCTCGCCCGCGACAGGCACGGGCGGGGTATGCGCTCGGCGGTCACCGGCCCGCACCTCGAGCCGATCCGCACGCGCATCGACGAGTTCGACTTCACGATCGCGTCCACGGCGGCGTACCTGCGCGGGCTGTGGCCCGAGCTCGAGGGCGTGGTGTTCGAAGTGGCGCAGGCGCCCGCCGAAGCGCTGCACGGCGATCACGTCGACCGATGGCGGGTGTCGCACGACGAGCGGCGCATCACCTTCTACCGCCTGCCGATCGTGCGGTTCCTGCGGCTCCAGGAGGGCGAGGACCGCGACGAGAAGCTGCTCGTCGAGAGCTGCGTCTTCCGCGCGGTCGCCGACTTCCTCGGGCGCGACCCGTGGGAGCTCGCACCGGGGCGGTACCGGCACTTCTGATCCCGTCGCGGTGGGGTCCTACTGCGGGTAGACGCGGACGGGCGCGTCGAGCGGCCCCGGCGGTGAGACCGGCATCGAGGAGAGTTCGGCGTCGCCGCTGAACGACACCGTCGCGTGGAGGCCCTCGACGCCCGTCAGCACGACCCGCGCATCGGGGGCGAGGTCGACGGATGCCGCCCCGCCGGCGGGCACGCCCACCTCGC
>DASUVU010000100.1:0-2928 GCA_036378815.1 Agromyces sp.
GTCGCTTGGCCGGGCTGGTAGAAGTTGCGCCTGCGCAGCTCGTCGGGCGCGATGCCGAGCAGGGGCGCCACCCGGCCGAGGATGTCCTCGATGACCAGCATCCCCTGCGGGCCGCCGAAGCCGCGGAACGCGGTCTGCGAGGTCTTGTTCGTCAGGGCGATGCGTCCGAGCGCGAGCACGTTGGGAATCCAGTACGCGTTGTCGATGTGGCAGAGCGCGCGGCCGAGCACGGGATCGGACAGGTCGAGGCTCCAGCCGCCGTCGGAGGTGAGCGTGGCGTCGAGCGCCACGATGCGGCCGTCGTCGTCGAATCCCGCCTTCCATGTCGCATGGAACGGATGCCGCTTGCCGGTCATGATCATGTCCTGCTGGCGGGTGAGCCGCAGGCGCACGGGCCGACCGGTGAGCGTCGCGCCGAGCGCCGCGATCGCCGCGAGCCCGTGCGGTTGCATCTCCTTGCCGCCGAACCCGCCGCCCATGCGCAGGCACTGCACCGTCACGCCGTTCGACGGGATGCCGAGCACGTGCGCGATGATCTCCTGCGTCTCGGTCGGGTGCTGCGTGCTCGACTGCACGAACACCTGGCCCTCGGAGTCGACGTGCGCGAGCGAGGCGTGCGTCTCGAGGTAGAAGTGCTCCTGGCCGCCCATCTCGGTCACACCCTCGAACACGTTCGGGGCTTCGGCGAGCGCTCGCTCGGGGTCGCCTCGGTGCACCGTGCGGGGCGCGCCCTGGAACGAGCCCGCCTCGATCGCCTCGGGAACCGTGATCACCGACGGGAGCGGTTCGTAGGTGACGAGCACGGCCGCCGCGCCGAGCCTGGCCGCCTCGGCCGTCTCGCCGAGCACCCAGGCGAGCGCGTGGCCGTGGTACATCGCCTCGGACGGGAACAGGGGCTCGTCGTGCTTGATGCCTGCGTCGTTGATGCCCGGCACGTCGTCGGCGGTGAGCACGCGCACCACGCCCGGCACGTCGTACGCGGGTGCGACGTCGAGGGCGACGCGCGCGTGCGTGTGCGTCGACTGCACCGGCCACGCGGTGAGGACCCCACGGGTGGTGGCGGCGACGTCGTCGGTGTACACGGCGGCGCCGGTGGCGTGGAACGCGGCGCTCTCGTGCGGCATGTGCAGGCCGACGACCGGGTCGGCGGGGCGTTCGCTGAGTTCGGTCATGCCGGCACCTCCGCTCGCTCGGGGGCCGTCGCTCGGAACAGCTTCACGAGCGACCGCTGCATCATGATCGCCCGGTACTCGGAGCTCGCCCGCTGGTCGGACATCGGCGTGCCTTCGGAGCCGAGCACGGATGCCGCGGCACGCACGGTCTCGAGGGTCCAGGGCCGCCCGACGAGAGCCTCCTCGGTCGCGGTCGCCCGGAGCGGGGTCGCGGCGACACCGCCGAGGCCGATGCGTGCTGCGGTGACGTCCCCGTCGTCGAGGACGAGGGCGAACGCCACCGCGACGCTGGATATGTCGTCGAAGCGCCGTTTCGCGATCTTGTGGAACGCCGTGAGCGACGCCAGCGGCCGCGGGATGCGAACGGCGCGAATGATCTCGTCGCCGCCGCGCACGGTGGTGCGATATCCGGTGAAGTAGTCGGCGAGGTCGACCTCCCGCTCGCCGGATCCAGCGGCGAGCACGACGGATGCCCCGAGCGCGAGCAGTGCGGGCGAGGTGTCGCCGATCGGGGAGGCGGTGCCGAGGTTGCCGCCGATCGTCGCTCGATTGCGGATGAGGGGGGACGCGAATCGCGGGAACAGCTCCGCGAGGAGCGGCACGCCGCCATCGAGCCGATGCTCGATCTCGGAGAGCGTGAGCCCGGCGCCGATCTCGATCACGTCGTCGCCGACGCTGAGGGTGCGGAGCTCGGGCAGCTGGTCGATCGCGATGACGGTCTCGGCCCGGCGGCCGCGCAGGTTCACATCCACGCCCCAGTCGGTGGCGCCGGCGACGAGCACGGCGTCGGGGTGCGCGGCCAGCTCCGTGAGCGCGTCATCCAGCGACGTGGGGCGGATGAACCGGCCGGCGCGGGTCTCGACCCGGGTCGCCCGCGGTTCGGGGGCTGGCTGCTCCCGTCGCGCGGCGAGCTGGTCGGCGGCGTCGGGTTCCCCGAGCGCGAACGCGGCGTCGCGGATGGGCCGGTATCCCGTGCATCGGCAGAGGTTGCCCGAGATGGCTTGCAGGTCGAACCCGTTCGGACCGTGCAGGTGCTCGTGCCCGTCGCCGTCCGCCGACTTGCCCGATTCTCCCGAAATTCGGGCGACTCGGTTGGAGGCGTCCGCTGAGTCGCCCGATTCTCCCGAGATGCGGGCGACTCGGGAGGGGCGGTAGAACTCGGCCGCCATGCTGCACGCGAACCCCGGGGTGCAGTAGCCGCACTGCGACCCGCCGGCGGCCGCGAGCTCCTGCTGCACGGGATGCATCGCCTCGGGCGTGCCCAGGCCCTCGGCGGTCACGATCTCCTGGCCGTCGAGGGCCGCGGCCGGAACGAGGCACGCGTTCACGGCCGTCCAGGTCGTGCCGCCCTCGTCGGACGGCGTCGCGACCAGCATCGCGCACGCGCCGCACTCGCCCTCTGCGCAGCCTTCCTTGCTGCCGGTGAGCCCCGCCTCACGGAGCCAGTCGAGCGCATTCGTCTGGGGCTCGACCCCGGCCAGGGGGCGGCGTCGGCCGTTCACGGTGACGGCGATGTCGTCCATCAGGGAAGTCTACTGCGCACGGTTCACGCGCCGCCGAATGTCCGCACGGCGGAAATCGTCGCGACGCGAACGACCGGAGGGTCGTCCTCGGCCCGCTCGTGCGGGATGATGAGCAGGACGCGAAGGAGCGGCATCCGATGACCATCGAACTCACCAGTGCCACCGGTGTCGCAGGCGGCGACGAGATCCTCAGCCGGCCCGCGCTCGACCTCGTCGAGGAGCTGCATCACCGC
>DASUVU010000101.1:0-2721 GCA_036378815.1 Agromyces sp.
CACGCTCTACCCGCTTCCGAAGATCGCGATCCTCCCGCTGTTCCTCATCATCGTGGGTCGGGGCGAGCTCGCGTTCATCCTCACCGCCTTCGCGACCGCGTTCTTCCAGATCATCATCAGCACGCGCGGCAGCGTGCGGAACGTCAGCCCTGAACTGATCGAAGCTGGACGGAACTTCGGTGCCCACCGCACCAAGTACTTCACCCGGCTCCTGTTTCCCGCCATCGCCCCGGGCCTGTTCAACGGCTTGCGGCTCGGTCTTGCGACGTGTCTCATCACCCTTGTCGCGGCGGAGTTCGTCGGCGCCGATTCGGGTCTCGGCTCGATGGTCCACCGCGCCGGTCAGCAGTTCGCGGTCGACCAGATCTACGCCGGCCTCGTCTTGGTCGGCCTGATCGGCCTGCTCATGAACCTGGCCTTCCGCGCTCTGGAGCCGCTGCTCCTTCCCTGGCAGAAGCACCACGCGAAGAACGAGGGCAGCCTCATCCCGTCCGGCGGGTGACCGGATCACGCGATTCGCATGATGCGTCGGGCAGACGAGCGCGGTTAGCGTCGTCGGACGGGGGTCGGTCGCGTGTGGTCGGTTCACCGTGCGAACGGAAGGCGCGTGATGAACGAGACCAGCGGCTCAGTGATCGGTTCCCCCCTCCCACCGGCACGAACGCTGCCGTTTCCGCCGGCCGCCTCGGGCAGTGTCGCGGGTCGCACGATGCAGGAATCCACGTACAGCCCGAGGCCACCAGAGCGTCACCTGCCTGCCGACGCGCCGAACGTGCTGATCATCCTGATCGACGACGCCGGTCCGGCGCTTCCCAGCACCTTCGGGGGGCTGGTGCACACGCCCACGCTCGACCGGATCCGGGCCGACGGCGTGGGCTACAACCGGTTCCACACCACGGCGATGTGCTCGCCCACCCGGGCCTCGTTGCTCACCGGTCGCAACCACCATCGCGTCGGCAGCGGCCAGATCGCCGAGCTCGCCAACGACTGGGACGGCTACTCGGGACACATCCCGAAGAGCAGCGCCACCGTCGCCGAGGTGCTGCGGCAGTACGGGTACGCGACGGGCGCGTGGGGCAAGTGGCACAACACGCCCGCCGAGGAGACCACGACGGCCGGCCCGTACGACCGGTGGCCGACCGGTTACGGCTTCGAGTACTTCTACGGGTTCCTCGCCGGCGAGGCATCCCAGTACGAACCGAACCTGGTTCGCAACACCACCTCGGTGCTGCCGCCGAAGACGCCCGAGGAGGGCTACCACCTCAGCGAGGACATCGCCGACGATGCGATGGGGTGGCTGCGCAACCACAAGGCGCTGAAGCCCGACCAGCCGTTCTTCATGTACTGGGCCACGGGCGCGCTGCACGGACCGCACCACATCATGAAGGAGTGGGCAGACAAGTACGCGGGGAAGTTCGACGACGGATGGGACGCCTATCGCGAGCGCACGCACGAGGGCGCCAAGGCGGCGGGGTGGATCCCGCAGGACGCCGAGCTCACGCCCCGTCCCGACAGCCTCACCGCGTGGGACGACATCCCCGACGACCAGAAGCCGTTCCAGCGCCGGCTGATGGAGGTCGCCGCGGGCTTCGGCGAACACGCCGACGCGCAGGCCGGCCGGCTCATCGATGAGGTCGAGCGATTGGGCTACGGCGACAACACGATCATCATGTACATCTGGGGCGACAACGGATCCTCAGGTGAAGGCCAGAACGGCACGATCAGCGAGCTGCTGGCCCAGAACATGATCCCGTCGACCGTCGCGCAGCACATCGCGGCGCTCGAGGAGCTCGGCGGACTCGACGCGCTCGGCACCCCCGCGACCGACAACCAGTACCACGCCGCGTGGGCGTGGGCCGGGTCGACACCCTACCAGGGGATGAAGCTGCTCGCCTCGCACCTCGGCGGCACGCGCAACCCGATGATCGTGCAGTGGCGCGGGCGCATCGAGCCCGATCCCGTGCCGCGCACCCAGTTCCACCACGTCGTCGATGTCGTGCCGACCATCTACGAGATCATCGGCATCTCGCACCCCGACTCCGTCAACGGCATTCCGCAGGATCCGATCGACGGCATCAGCCTGGCGTATTCGATCGACGACGCGGATGCCGCTGGCCGCCGCCGCACCCAGTACTTCGAGATCATGGGCAGCCGTGCCATCTACGCAGACGGTTGGATGGCGTCGGCGCTCGGCCCACGCCTGCCGTGGGTTCCCGGCGCCCCGCCCGGAATCCACACCTGGACACCTGACCAGGACGTCTGGGAGCTCTACGACCTCGAGCACGACTGGAGCCAGGCGAACGACCTGGCTGCGGAGCATCCGGAGAAGCTCGCCGAGCTGAAGGAGCTGTTCGCGATCGAAGCCGCGAAGAACGACGCGCTGCCGATCGGCGGAGGGCTCTGGGTCGTGGCGATGCATCCTGAGGACCGCATCAGCCCGCCCTACACGGAGTGGGAGATGAGCGGCGACACCGTCCGCGTGCCCGAGTTCTGCGCCCCCGCGCTCGGGAACCGCCCGAACACGGTGACCATGCAGGTGACCCTCGGTGAGCGCGCGAACGGGGTGCTCTACAAGCTGGGCGGAGCGGGTGGCGGGCTCACCTGCTTCTTCGTCGACGGCGTGCTGACCTACGAGTACAACCTCTTCCTGATCCAGCACACCACGATCGCGTCGGCCGAGCCGATCCCGGCCGGCGACGTCACGATCGAGATCGAGACGAG
>DASUVU010000102.1:0-2873 GCA_036378815.1 Agromyces sp.
GAGGAAGAACACGGCGATCATGAGTGCGGTGGCGACGAAGATGAGCCCGAGTCCGGCGGCGACCGGGCGGCGGGCGAGCATGCCGAGGTCGAGCAGCGGAGTGCGTGCCGTGCGCTGCCGCCACGCGAAGAGGACGTATCCGACGGCCCCGCCGAGCATGGGCAGCAGCGTTGCCGGGCTGAGCCAGCCCGCGTCGCCGGCACTCACCAGCCCGTAGATCACGGCCGCGGTGGAGAGCGTCACCGTCGCCGCGCCGAGTACGTCAAGGCGGCCGCCGGCGCCCGGAAGTGCGGGGACGGTGCGGGCGAGGGCGACGAGCAGCAGGGCGCCGACCGGGACATTGACCCAGAAGACCCACGACCAGCCGGGGCCGGAGGTGAGGAGGCCGCCGAGCAGCACGCCGATGGCGGCCCCGGCTCCGCCGAGGGCCGACCAGACGCCGAGAGCCTTGGCGAGATCGGCTCCATGGAAGGCGCGCGCGATGATCGAGAGCGCCGCCGGCGACATCGCCGCAGCGCCGACGCCCTGCAGGGCGCGGCCGAGCAGCAGCGTCGCCGGGTCGCCGGCGAACCCGGTGAGCAGGGAGGCCGCCGTGAACACGGCGAGCCCTGCCAGGACCACGCGACGGCTGCCCAGCACGTCCGCCGCCTTGCCGCCGAGCAGCATCAGGCCGCCGAACATCAGCGCGTAGATGCTCACGACCCACGTCAGCGCGCCGCGCGACAGGTCGAGGTCGGCGCCCATCTGCGGGAGTGCCAGTGCGACGACCGTGACATCGACGATCAGCATCAACTGGGCGAGGCCCAGCAGAGCGAGCATCCGCCACCGGTGCCGGAGCGGGGTGGTCTGACCGGTCGTTGCGGGCATCGGTTCGGACATGTGATCGCTTCCCGTCGTAACTTGAACTTGACTGTACGAGTTGCAACGTAACACGAACATGCGTGTACGACAAGCCGTGCAGAGCGCGCCCTGCGCGGCGCGGACGGCTACGTCTACCGAGCGGGTCAGTCGGCGCCAGCGAGCGCGGCGAGGATCGTGGCATTCACGAGCCGAGGGGCATCCGCGGCGCTGATCTCCTTGCGATGCACCGCACCGGATGCCGCGTGCAGAACGGCCTGGATCGTCGTGATCTGCCACTCCACCGGGAGGTCGGTGCGGAACCGGCCTTCGGCGCGGCCGCGCTCGAGAAGGGCGCGGGCCCGCGCCGCGGGCTCCTCGTGCGCCCGGCGCAACTCCTCGGGTGGCAGGGCTTGGCCGGCGGCGACGACGACTCCGCCGAAGCGGTGCGTGAGGAGCCAGGTCGCGTCGATGAGCCGAGCCATCGCATCGCGCGGGTCACCGTCGAGATCGATGTCGCGAAGGGCCTCTTCGGTCTGGGCGATGGCTCGTGTGGCGACCTCGTTGATGAGTGCCGTGCGGGAGTCGAAGTGTCCGTACAGGGTGACCCGGCCGACACCGGCGGCCTTCGCGATGTCCTGCACGCTGGCGTCGGGATCCACCGCGAGGAGGTTCGTCGCCGCCTCGATGATGGCCTCGATGTTCCGGCGGGCGTCCGCGCGCTTGGGCGAGGTCACGGCAGTCATGACAGACCCTTTCTCGAACGGTCCTGTCCATGATAGGACGCCTGTGCTCACTGCCCACGAAGGTTCGATCTCATCGGGCTACCGCATCGACCACGAGCGTCACCGCGATGACGATCGCCAGGATCACGTCCAGCACGGCGCAGAACTCGGCGTACGACTGCGCGACCACTGCCTTTCGGAGGTGATGCCAGACGTCCCACGCCGCGTGCCCCAGCAGCCCGACGATCACGAGAATGCCGGCGATGAGCGGATCGACATCAGTCACCGCTGCGACAGCAATCGTCGAGAACAGTGCCATCGCGAAGAGCTGGCGGCGATGATCTCGCGCCCGCCAGACGCCGCGCGCCCCACCGACGATGATGAGAATCAGGCTCGCCGAGCCGATCGCCGCCAATGAGACCCATGGCTGATCGAGCACGCGGCCGATCCCGACGAACGGGATCGATGCGACGAAGCCGATCCACGCCGCATTCGGTCGCCCAGCGACCGCCGCCACGAGGTAGATCGCCGCGCAGACCATGACGATGGCCGGGAGCTCGCCACTGAATCCGACAGCGATCCCGGCCACGACACCGAGCACCGTCGGCCAGCCGGCGATGCCCGTCGGTGGCGTCGCAGACCGAGCACCAGCTTCTTCCGAACTCGGGGTGCCGCCCGGTGCCGACGGTCCACTTGAGAGCCGTTCGTCGACGTACCCCGACGAGGAATCGGCGGCCTGACCGGAGAAGTTGTGAATCCACGCTTCGGACATTCGAATCGCCCTTCCTGTGTTCTTCGCGGCCGCCGACGCTTCTTGAACACGACCGTACGAGTTCGCAGGCAGGAATGTCAACTCGAACACGCATGTTCGTGTTCATCTCGAAGCACGAGCTCAGCGCCCGAAGCGCTCATGCCCTACCGGCGTAATCTGATGCCTCGATGTCGATCGAGGTCGCGATCGTTCGACGTCCGTGATGAGGGCGATAGCGAGGTCGCCCATGACGTAAGGATGAAGCGATGACGCAGTACTTCCTCACCATGCCCCACGACTCCGCCGAGGAGCCCACGATGGCGTCGATGCAGGAGTTCGACCCCGCCGAGCTCGCGGCCGTGATGGTCGCGGTCGACGCGTTCAACACGGAACTGAAGGATTCGGGAGCCTGGCTCTTCGCCGGCGGCCTGCACCCGCCCTCGACGGCGAAGACCGTCGACGCCACCTCGGGCGAGACCCGTGTGCTCGACGAGCCGTTCGTCGAGGCACCGGCATACGTGGGCGGCTTCTGGGTGATCGAGGCGAACGACGAGGCCGCG
>DASUVU010000103.1:0-2990 GCA_036378815.1 Agromyces sp.
CTCGGCGCTGACCCGGCTCGACCACAACCGCGCGCTCGGGCAGCTGGCGCCGGTGGTCGGCACGCCCGTCGGCGACATCCGGAACCTGACGATCTGGGGCAACCACTCCGCGACCCAATTCCCCGATGTCGCGCATGCGACCGCCGGCGGGCGCCCGGTGCCCGAACGGCTCGCCGAGCGACTCGGCGGCGACGAGGCCGCGCGCACCTGGCTCACGGAGGAGTTCATCCCGCGAGTGGCCAAGCGCGGCGCCGAGATCATCGAGGTGCGCGGCTCCTCGTCGGTCGCCTCCGCCGCGAGCGCCACGATCGACCACGTGCGCGACTGGGTGCACGGCACGTCCGACGGGTGGACCAGCGCCGCCCTCGTGTCCGACGGCTCCTACGGCGTGCCGGACGGCCTCATCTCGTCATTCCCGGTCGAGTCGGTCGGTGGCGCCTGGCGGGTGGTGCAGGGCCTCGAGCTCGACGCCTTCGCGCGGCAGCGCATCGATGCATCCGTCGCCGAGCTCATCGACGAGCGCGAGGCGGTCCGGGCTCTCGGCGTGCTGTGAATCCAGCTTCACGGGGAGCCGAGGAGTCGCATTGACGGATGCCGCGCTCGACCTGTCGGGGTATCGCCTCGTCATCGACGAGCAGTTCGACGGCGAGGATCTTGCGCGAACGCGCTGGCTCCCCCACTACCTGCCGCACTGGAGCTCACGGGCCGCGACGGCCGCCCGGTACGACGTCTCCGACGGCACCCTGAAGCTTCGCATCGACGCCGACACCCCGCCCTGGTCGCCCGAGTTCGACGGGGAGGTTCGCGTCTCGCATCTCCAGACCGGCGAGTTCTCGGGAATGGTCGGCAGCCCGGTCGGCCAGCATCGATTCCGCACCGGGCTGGTGGTCCGCGAGCAGCAGGACGAGGAGCGGCTGTGGCTGCCGCACCTCGGTGTGATCGAGGCGCGGGCGCGTGCCATCTGTCACCCGAACGCCCTGGTCGCGCTGTGGCCGATCGGGTTCGAGGAGACCCCCGCGAACAGCGGCGAGATCTGCATCTTCGAGATCTTCGGAAGCGAGGTCGACGCTGACGGTGGACTCGTGGGCGTGGGCGTCAAGCCGCAGCACGACCCGCGCCTCGAGCTCGACTTCGAGAAGGTGCGCGTCGCGGGTGACCTCACCGAGTTCCACGACTACGCGGTCGAGTGGCTGCCCGACCGGCTGCGGTTCTTCATCGACGGTCGGCTCGTCAAGACGGTCGAACAGCGCATCGCGTACCCGGTGCAGCTCATGCTCGACGTCTACGAATTGCCGACGGATGCCCCGCGCGACACGTCGGCGCATCCGCTCGTGTTCGAGGTGGCGCACGTCCGCGACTACGCGCCGCGTTGACGCCCCTAGGCTTGGGCAATGGCCCGCGAACCGATGTCCTCCGCCCGTCGCACGCAGCTCATCGTGGGGCTCGTGGTGGGCGCCCTCGTCGGCGTGGGCGTCAGCCTCTGGACGGGATTCTGGCTGTGGCTTCCGGCGGGCCTCGCGCTCGGCCTCGCAGCCGGTGCGATCATGAAGCCGCCGGCCGAGTGACGACCGGCAGCATCGAGGACCCGTTCGACGCAGTCGGGGGGGATCGATACAGGCCCTGATGCACCTCAGGCCCTGATGTACGCCTCGATGCCGTCGATGACCCGCGCCAGGCCGAACTCGAACGCGCGCTCGGGATCGCCCGGTGCGCCGTACTCCTCGCCTGCGGCCTGCCCGACTCGCCCCGAGATGGGGTAGCGCTCGGGCTCCATGATCTGCTCGAGGAGGGGCGCGTTCCGCTCCCACCACTCCTCGTCGGTCTCGTCGGTCGCGCGGTGCAGGCGGTCGGCATCGACGTACGCCCGGGCCGGTCCGGCGACGAACCCCGTGACGAGCGTGATGATCTGGTCCATGTCGAGGTCGCTGAACCCGAGGCCCTCGATCATCCTGAGGCTCCACTCCCAGCGGTCGGACACGTTCGGTCCGAGCGGCGGGCGGCTCGTGTCGATCGAGAGCAGCCACGGATGCCGCAGGAACTCGTCCCAGGTGAGTCGCGCGATCTGCTCGAGCCGCGCGCGCAGCGACCCGGCGGGTTCGGGCAGCGGCTGCTCGCCCGCGGACCTGTCGACCATGAGGTCGATGAGCTCGGCCTTGCCCGGAACGTACGTGTAGACCGACATCGGCTTCATCCCGAGCCGTTCGGCGATCCGACGCATCGAGAGCGCCTCGATGCCCTCCTCGTCGGCGATCGCGATGGCGGCATCGACCACGGCATCGACGCTGGCACGCTGCTTCGGGCCGCGTGACCCCACAGGTTCACCCAGCCGCTCGCGCCACAGCAGGTGCAGCGTGCGGTCGGGCTCCCCGCGGCCCGTCGATTCGGTCGACATGGGGGCTAGCCTACATTCTCCGTATGCTGTACGGTCTAAGAATAACCCCGTATGCTGTACGTTGAAAGTCGATGATGAACACCACCACCAGCCCCGCGGCATCCCACGCTCCAGCGCTGCACGCCGTCGGCCTCCGCAAGCGCTACGGCGCCACGGCAGCGCTCGACGGATTCGACCTCAGCGTCGAGCCAGCCACCGTGCATGGCCTGCTCGGCCCGAACGGCGCCGGCAAGACCACCGCCGTGCGCTCCTTCACCACGCTCACCGACGTCGACGACGGCACCGTCGCCATCGACGGCATCGACGCTCGGCGCAATCCCGCCGCCGTGCGCGAACGCATCGGAGTCGTCGGCCAGTTCCACGCCATCGACGAGGCCCTCACCGCACGGCAGAACCTCGTGCTCTTCGGCCGGCTCAGCGGTCTCTCGAAGCCGCACGCCCGCCGGCGTGCCGCCGACCTGCTCGACGCATTCGACCTGACGGATGCCGGGAGCCGAGCGGTCACGGGATTCTCCGGAGGCATGCGCCGACGACTCGACGTCGCCGCGAGCCTCGTCCTGACGCCGGCCATCCTGTTCCTCGACGAGCCCACGACGGG
>DASUVU010000104.1:0-19841 GCA_036378815.1 Agromyces sp.
CGGTGCGGGAACTCTCTGCGAAGCTCTTCGAGAAGGCCGAGCGGGAAGACCCCGACGCGGTGGTCGTGTACGACGTGCCGCTGCTCGTCGAGGCATCCGTCGATCATCCCTTCGACCTCATCGTCGTGACGAGCGCGCCTCGCCGCACGCAGGTGAATCGGCTGGTGGAGGAGCGGGGACTCGATCCCGGTCACGCAGAGGCCCGCGTCGACGCGCAGGTCGACGACGCAGAACGGCGGGCGATCGCCGACGTCGTCATCGACACCGACGGGTCGATGGCGCACACGATGAGCCAGACCGATGCGCTCTGGCACCGCATCATCCGGGAGCGCACCCGGACGTAGTGTCGGCGGCCGCTCCTAGACTGGAAGTCATGCACGCCACGCGTTCCGTACGACCGTTCGAGGTCGTCAGCGACTACGAGCCGAGCGGCGATCAGCCGACCGCGATCGCCGATCTCGCCGCGCGCATCAACGCGGGCGAGACCGACGTGGTGCTCCTCGGTGCGACCGGCACCGGAAAGTCGGCCACGACCGCCTGGCTCATCGAGCAGGTGCAGCGGCCCACGCTCGTGCTCGCCCACAACAAGACTCTGGCCGCGCAGCTCGCCAACGAGTTCCGCGAGTTGATGCCGAACAACGCGGTCGAGTACTTCGTCTCGTACTACGACTACTACCAGCCCGAGGCGTACGTCCCGCAGACCGACACCTTCATCGAGAAGGACTCGTCGATCAACGCCGAGGTCGAGCGGTTGCGGCACTCCACCACGAACTCGCTCCTGAGCCGGCGCGACGTCGTCGTGGTCTCGAGCGTGTCGTGCATCTACGGACTGGGCACGCCAGAGCAATACCTCAATGCGATGATGCCCCTCCAGGTGGGGCAGCGTGTCGATCGCGACTGGCTCATCCGCAAGTTCGTCTCGATGCAGTACCAGCGCAACGACCTCGCGTTCTCGCGTGGCACGTTCCGCGTTCGAGGCGACACGATCGAGATCATCCCGATCTACGAGGAGCTCGCGATCCGCATCGAGATGTTCGGTGACGAGATCGAGGCGCTCTACAGCCTCCATCCACTCACCGGCCAGGTGGTCGCGAAGCTCGACGCAGTGCCGGTGTTCCCCGGCTCTCACTACGTGGCCAGCACCGACGTCATGCAGCGGGCGATCGGCACGATCCGCGACGAGCTCGACGAGCGCCTCGCCGAGCTCGAGCGCGAGGGCAAGCTCCTCGAGGCGCAACGCCTCCGCATGCGCACCACCTTCGACCTCGAGATGATGGAGCAGATCGGCTTCTGCTCGGGCATCGAGAACTACTCGCGGCACATCGACGGCAGAGCGCCGGGCGAGGCGCCGCACTGCCTCCTCGACTACTTTCCCGACGACTACCTCGTGGTCATCGACGAGTCGCATGTCACCGTTCCTCAGATCGGCGCGATGTACGAGGGAGACTCGTCCCGCAAGCGCACGCTCGTGGAGCACGGCTTCCGACTGCCGAGCGCCCTCGACAATCGCCCGCTGAAGTGGGACGAATTCAAGGACCGGGTGGGCCAGACCGTCTACCTCTCCGCCACGCCGGGCCGCTACGAGATGTCGATCGCCGACGGGGTCGTCGAGCAGATCATCCGACCGACCGGTCTCGTCGATCCGCAGATCGTCGTCAAGCCGTCCAAGGGCCAGATCGACGATCTCCTCGAAGAGATCCACCGACGCACCGAGCGCGACGAACGTGTGCTGGTCACGACGCTGACGAAGCGAATGGCCGAGGAGCTCACCGACTTCCTCACCGAGGCGGGCGTCCGCGTGCGGTATCTCCACTCCGACGTCGACACCCTCCGGAGGGTCGAACTCCTCACCGAGCTGCGGGCCGGTGTCTACGACGTGCTCGTCGGCATCAACCTCCTTCGCGAGGGCCTCGACCTCCCAGAGGTGTCGCTCGTCGCGATCCTCGATGCCGACAAGGAGGGGTTCCTGCGGTCGTCGACCTCCCTCATCCAGACGATCGGGCGTGCTGCCCGCAACGTCTCGGGCGAGGTGCACATGTACGCCGACGTGCTCACCGAATCCATGCGATCGGCGATCGACGAGACCACTCGACGACGCGCGAAGCAGGTCGAGTACAACCTGGCGAACGGCATCGATCCGCAGCCCCTTCGCAAGCGCATCGCCGACATCACGGAGGTGCTCGCGCGCGAGGAGGCCGATACCGCCGCGTTGCTCGCGGGTCGGAACGGCACGAAGAAGGCCCCGGTTCCGAACCTGCGTCGCGAGGGGATCGCGGCGGCCGGCGGGAACGATCTCGAAGACCTCATCCGCGACCTCAACGAGCAGATGCTGGAAGCGGCCGGCGAATTGAAGTTCGAGCTGGCGGCGCGGTTGCGCGACGAGGTCGCCGACCTGAAACGAGAACTCCGGCAGATGGAGCGCGCCGGTCACCTCACCTGACGGCGCCTTCGAACGTATGTTCGCTCTCAGCGCGTGGCCTCCCGGCTTCCGTGTCGGTGGCGGTCCCTAGACTCGTAGGGTGCCAGTTTCACGTCTCGATACTCACCCGCGCCTGAGCGTCCGTGGCGCCCGCGTGCACAACCTGCACAATGTCGATGTCGAGATCCCACGTGACGCCCTGGTGGTGTTCACCGGCCTTTCCGGTTCGGGCAAGTCGTCACTCGCATTCGACACCATCTTCGCCGAGGGGCAGCGTCGCTATGTCGAATCGCTCTCCGCATATGCCCGGCAGTTCCTCGGCCAGGTCGATCGTCCCGACGTCGATTTCATCGAGGGCCTCAGCCCCGCCGTGTCGATCGACCAGAAGTCGACGAACCGCAACCCCCGATCCACGGTGGGCACCATCACCGAGATCTACGACTACATGCGACTGTTGTGGGCCCGCATCGGTGTTCCGCACTGTCCGGTCTGCGGCGAGCGCATCCAGCGTCAGACCGTGCAGCAGATCGCAGACCAGCTCATGGAGCTGCCCGAGGGCACCCGATACCAGGTGCTCAGCCCGGTCGTCTCGAAGAAGAAGGGCGAGTTCGTCGACCTGTTCCGCGAGCTCGCTGCGGGCGGGTATTCACGTGCGGTGGTCGACGGCGAGGTCATCCGGCTCGATGAGCCTCCGATCCTGAAGAAGCAGGTGAAGCACGACATCTCGGTCGTGATCGACCGGCTCGTCGCCGGCCCCGAGTTGCTCGGTCGGCTCACCGACTCCCTCGAAACGGCACTCCGCCTCACCGATGGGCTCGTGCAGGTGAACTTCGTCGACGAGACCGGGCCCGAGGCGTGGGCCACGTTCTCCGAGAAGCTCTCCTGCCCCAACCAGCACCCCATCCAGCTCACCGAGATCGAACCGCGCACCTTCTCGTTCAATGCGCCGTTCGGTGCGTGCCCCGAGTGCTCCGGCCTCGGCACGCGCATGTCGGTCGACGAGTCGCTGCTCCTCGCCGACCCGGCGATGAGCATCGCCGAGGGGGTGATCCTGCCGTGGACGTCGCAGGGCAAGAGCCTCTACAACTACTACGAGAAGCTGCTCGACGGTCTCGCCCGCGATCTCGGGTTCTCGCTCGACAGCCCCTGGCAGGAACTCGACCCCGCCGCCCGCAACGCAGTCCTCCGCGGCGACAACTTCGAGGTCAAGGTGCGCTGGCGCAACCGGTACGGCCGCGAGATGAGCTACACGTCGGGCTTCGAGGGTGTCGTGCCGTACATCGAGCGGCAGTACCTCCAGGCCGAGACCGACGTGCAGCGCGCTCGCTGGGCGGAGTACCTCCGTGAGGTGCCCTGTCCCGTGTGCGACGGAAAGCGGCTGAAGCCCGAGGTGCTCTCGGTGCTCATCCACGACCGCAGCATCGCCGATGTCGGGCTCCTCAGCCTCACCGAGGCCCGGGCCTTCATGGACCGGCTCGAACTCACCGACCGCGAACACGCCATCGCAGCGCAGGTGCTCCGCGAGATCAAGGTGAGGCTCGACTTCCTCATCCGCGTCGGTCTCAGCTACCTCGACCTGTCGCGGGCGGCAGCGACGCTGTCCGGCGGCGAGGCGCAACGCATCCGCCTGGCCACGCAGATCGGTTCCGGCCTCACGGGCGTCCTCTACGTGCTCGACGAGCCGAGCATCGGCCTGCACCAGCGCGACAACCGTCGCCTCATCGACACGCTCATCGCCCTCCGCGACCTCGGCAACACGCTGATCGTGGTGGAGCACGATGAAGACACGATCCGCACCGCCGACTGGATCGTCGACATCGGGCCCGGTGCCGGGGTGAACGGCGGCACGGTGGTGCACTCTGGCGTCTACGCAGACCTCCTGAAGAATCCTCGATCGCTGACGGGCGACTACCTCTCGGGCCGGAAGGAGATCGCGATGCCGTCGCGGCGCCGTCCGGTCGATCCCGCCCGAGTCATCTCGGTGCTGGGAGCAGAGGCGAACAACCTCCGGGGCATCGACGTCGACTTCCCACTCGGCACGTTCACCGCAGTCACGGGCGTGAGTGGTTCGGGCAAGTCTTCGCTCGTCAACGACATCCTCTACCGGGTGCTGGCCAACCGCCTGAACGGGGCGCGCAAGGTGGCCGGCAGGCATCGACGGGTCACCGGCATCGACGAGCTCGACAAGGTCGTGCATGTCGACCAGGCCCCGATCGGTCGCACCCCGCGGTCGAACCCCGCCACGTACACCGGCGTCTTCGACCGCATCCGCACCCTGTTCTCCGAGACGGCCGAGGCGAAGGCGCGTGGCTACCTTCCCGGCAGGTTCAGCTTCAACGTCAAGGGCGGGCGCTGCGAGGCGTGCGCGGGTGACGGAACCATCAAGATCGAGATGAACTTCCTCCCCGACGTGTACGTGGCGTGCGAGGTGTGCGGCGGCAAGCGGTACAACCGCGAGACGCTCCAGGTGCATTACAAGGGCAAGAACATCGCCGAAGTCCTCGAGATGCCCATCAGCGAGGCCGCCGAGTTCTTCGAGCCGATCTCGGCGATCCACCGCTACCTCAAGACCCTCGTCGATGTCGGACTCGGCTATGTCCAGCTCGGCCAGAGCGCGACGACGCTCTCGGGCGGCGAGGCGCAGCGCGTGAAGCTCGCGACCGAGCTGCAGCGTCGATCGAGTGGCCGCAGCGTCTACGTGCTCGACGAGCCCACGACCGGGCTGCACTACGAAGACGTGCGGAAGCTCCTGCGAGTGCTCGACAAGCTGGTCGAGAAGGGCAACACCGTGATCGTCATCGAGCACAACCTCGACGTCATCAAGTCCGCCGACTGGGTCATCGACCTGGGGCCCGAGGGCGGCTCAGGGGGAGGCCAGGTCGTCGCCACCGGGACACCCGAGCAGGTGTCCCGTATCGCGGCGAGCCACACCGGCTACTTCCTCCGAGAGATCCTCGAAGCGACATCCGTGCGCACCGAGGTCGCCAGCTGACGAGATGAGCAGAGCGCTGTCGAAGAACGAGGGCGTCCCGTATCGGCCGAAGGCGGGGGAGATCCCCACGGCACCCGGCGTCTACCAGTTCCGCGACGTCGACCGCCGCGTCCTGTACGTGGGCAAGGCGAAGAACCTCAGGGCACGCCTGTCGAACTACTTCGCGCCGATCTACAGCCTCCCCGAGCGTACGCGCAGAATGGTGCTCAGCGCGGCATCCGTGGAATGGACGGTCGTAGCGAGCGACGTCGAGGCGCTCAACCTCGAGATCACCTGGATCAACGAGCTGAAGCCGCCATTCAACGTGCGGTTCAAGGACGACAAGTCGTACCCGTACCTCGTCGTGACGCTCGCCGATGAGGCGCCGCGAGCGATGATCTCACGCAAGCGGGGCATCCCGGGGGCCCGCTACTTCGGTCCGTACCCCAAGATGTGGGCCGTGACCGACATGCTCGAGATCCTCATCAAGCTCTTCCCGATCCGCACCTGCAAAGACAGCGATTACCGCCGTGCGATGGCCACCGGCAAGCCGTGCTTCGCCGGTCAGATCGGGCGGTGCTTCGGGCCGTGCTCCGGGAAGGTCACGATCGAGGAGCATCGGGCCAACGTCGACCGGTTCGTCGCGTTCATGCAGAACCAGGATCCTCGCATCATGCGCGATCTCGAGCGCGAGATGCGCAGTGCCGCTGCGGTGCAGGACTATGAGGCCGCTGCGCGGAAGCGCGACCAACTGCAGGCCGCCACCGCGTTCTTCGAGAAGAGCGCCGTGGTGCTGGGCGAACGCGTCGACCTCGACGTGTTCGGCATCGAGCACGACGAGCTCGCCGCCGCGGTGCACCTGTTCATGGTGCGAGGCGGCCGGATCCGTGGTGAGCGGTCGTGGACGGTCGACAAGGAGCTCGACGTGCCGCTCGCCGAGCTGGTCGACGTCGTGGTGCAGAACGCGTACGGCGACGACCTGACGCCGGCCCCCGAGGTGGTCGTGCCCGAGCTGCCCGACGACGCCGAGGCGCTCGAGACGTGGCTCGGTGAACTCGCGGGCCGCAAGGTCCGCCTCCGCGTGGCCCAGCGTGGCGCGAAGGCGCAGCTGCTCGGCACCGCGACACAGAATGCCAAGCAGGCGCTCATGCTCTACAAGACTCGCCGGAGCGCCGATTTCACCACCCGGTCGCAGGCCCTCGAAGACATCCAGGAGGCGCTCGGCATGGCCGAGGCGCCGTTGCGCATCGAGTGCTTCGACGTCTCGCACCTCAGCGGCACGAACAACGTCGCCTCGATGGTCGTCTTCGAAGACGGGCTGGCGCGCAAGGACGAGTACCGTCGCTTCATCATCCCGAACTCGACCGACGACACCGATTCGATCCACCAGGTGCTGACCCGTCGGCTCGCGTACCTCGCCAAGCCCGACGCCGACGCGGCATCCGGCGATGCGCCGATGAGCGGAGAAACCCGTCACGATGCCGACGCGGCGGATGCCCCGGTGACATCCGAGCGGCGTCGCAAGTTCGCCTATCGCCCCAACCTGCTCATCGTCGACGGCGGTCAGCCGCAGGTCGCGGCCGCGGCGCGCGCGCTCGAGGAATCCGGTGTGCAGGGCATCTACCTCTGCGGCATCGCGAAGCGGCTCGAGGAGATCTGGACACCCGACGCCGACTTCCCGGTCATCCTGCCCCGCAACAGCGACGCGCTGTTCCTGTTCCAGCGCATCCGCGACGAGGCGCACCGATTCGCCATCACCCACCAGCGGCAGCGCCGGAAGCGCGATATCGGCACGGTGCTCACCGAGATCCCCGGGCTCGGCCCCGCCCGCGTGAGGGAGCTGCTGAAGCACTTCGGCTCGGTGAGGCGGCTGCGCGCCGCGCGCGAGCCCGAGATCGCCGAGGTGAAGGGCATCGGGCCGACCCTCGCGGCGACCGTGCACGCCCACCTCCACGCCGACGGCGTGTCGGCGCCCCGGTAGGCTGGGAAGCCGGAGTGCGGAAGGGGGGCCCGAGACGATGGCGGCCGAAGCTGAACAGCAGGAGATGCTCATCGTCACGGGGATGTCGGGTGCCGGGCGCACCACCGTCGCGAACGCACTCGAAGACCTCGGCTGGTACGTCGTCGACAACCTTCCACCGCAGATGCTCCGCCCGCTCACCGAGCTCGTCCAACGCGCCGGCGGATCACTTCCGCGGATCGCCGCGGTCGTCGACGTGCGCGGCGGCGACTTCTTCTCCGAGCTGCGCGAGATCCTGCAGGCGCTCCGTACCGGGCTCAACGTTCGCGTCGTCTTCCTCGACGCCACCGACGCCGTGCTCGTCCGTCGGTTCGAATCGGTGCGACGCCCGCATCCACTGCAGGGCAACGGCACCCTGCTCGACGGCATCGGGGCAGAGCGTGAGCGGCTCGCCGAGCTCCGTGAGGCGAGCGACATCGTCATCGACACCTCCGATCTCAACATCCACCAGCTGGCGACGCTCATCACCGAGACGTTCGCCGAGGAGGGACACGCGGGCCTGCAGGTCACCATGCTGAGCTTCGGGTTCAAGTACGGAGTCCCGTCCGACGCCGATCTCGTCGCCGACGCCCGGTTCCTGCCCAACCCGTTCTGGATTCCCGAGCTCCGCCACCTCACCGGCGAAGACCCGGCAGTGAGCGAGTACGTGCTCCAGCAGCCCGGCGCTCGCGAGTTCATCGACGCCTACGCGAAGGCCCTCGAGCCGGTGCTGGCCGGCTACCAGCGGGAGAACAAGCGGCACGCGACCATCGCGATCGGATGCACCGGGGGCAAGCACCGCTCGGTGGCGATCGTGCGCGAGCTCGCCGAGCGGCTCAGCCGCCTGCCGGGAGTCGTCGTGAACGTGAAGGACCGCGATCGGGGTCGCGAATGACGGGTCGTGGAGGAGCAACGATGGAGAGGATGGCGACGTGGCGCTGACGGCGGACGTGAAAGAGGAGCTCGCGCGCGTCGAGGTGTCGAAGACGAGTGTCCGGGCGGCAGAGCTCGCCTCGGTGCTGCGGTTCGCCGGTGGCCTGCACATCATCTCCGGCCGCATCGCCATCGAGGCCGAGGTCGATTCGCCGACCATCGCCCGGCGGGTCACCCGCGACCTCGGCGAACTCTACGGCGTCCGGCCCGATGTCTCCGTGATCTCGCCGTCGGGCATCCGTCGTACGAACCAGTACCTCGTTCGGGTGCTCGACGGCGGAGAGACGCTCGCACGGCAGACCGGGCTGCTCGACGCCCGCCGTCGACCGGTGCGCGGACTGCCCAACAAGCTCACGACCGGGTCTCGCGACGACGTCGCGGCGGTGTGGCGCGGTGCCTTCCTCGCCCGCGGCAGTCTCACGGATCCCGGTCGCTCAGCCGCGCTCGAGGTCACCTGCCCCGGCAACGAGACGGCGATGGCACTCGTCGGCGCCGCGGGCAGGCTGAGCATCTCCGCCAAGGCGAGGGAGGTGCGGGGCGTGCACCGCGTCGTGATCCGCGACGGTGAGGCGATCAGCGCGATGCTGTCGCTGATGGGCGCGACCGCCACGGTGCGCAACTGGGAGGAGCTGCGCCAGCGGCGCGAGGTGCGAGCAACGGCGAACCGACTCGTCAACTTCGACGACGCCAACCTGCGGCGGTCGGCACAGGCCGCCGTCGCCGCGTGCGCGCGTGTCGAACGGGCGATGGAGCTGCTCGGCGACGAGATCCCCGACCACCTCCGCTATGCGGGCGAGCTGCGCCTCGCCCACCGCGAGGCGAGCCTCGATGAGCTCGGGCATCACGCCGACCCGCCGATGACCAAGGACGCGGTCGCCGGCCGCATCCGCCGACTGCTCGCGATGGCCGACAAGAAGGCCGTCGAGCTCGGCGTGCCCGGCACCGAGGCGAGCCTCCCCGCCGACCTCGACGACGTCTGACGCCCAGCGCCCGCCCCGACGCGTCAAGCCCTCCACGCCACCCTCGACCTCAGGCATAGGCTAGAGGATGCCGCGGCCGCACCGGGCAGAGGCTCGGTACCCCGGCATCTGACAAGGAGAAGCAATGGCTGACTACACCCTTCCCGATCTCCCGTACGACTACTCGGCACTCGAACCGTCGATCAGCGGCACGATCATGGAGCTGCACCACTCGAAGCATCACCAGGCCTACGTGACGGGTGCGAACACGGCGCTCGCACAGCTCGCCGAGGCTCGTGACTCCGACAATCTCGCGAACGTCAACAAGCTCGAGAAGGACCTGGCGTTCAACCTCGGCGGTCACGTCAACCACTCGATCTTCTGGACCAACATGTCGCCCGACGGTGGCGACAAGCCGACCGGCGAACTCGCCGCGGCCATCGACGACGCCTTCGGGTCCTTCGACAAGTTCCAGGCCCACTTCACGGCCACCGCGCTGGGTGTCCAGGGCTCGGGCTGGGCCGTGCTGGGCTGGGACTCCATCGGCCAACGGCCGATCATCGCCCAGTTCTTCGACCAGCAGGGCAACCTCCCGGCGGGCCTCGTGCCGCTCCTCATGCTCGACGTCTGGGAGCACGCGTACTACCTCGACTACAAGAACGTGCGTGCCGATTACGTGAAGGCGTTCTGGAACATCGCGAACTGGGAGAACGCCCAGCAGCGCCTCGCGGCCGCCCGCGAGAAGACCTCAGGGCTGCTGGTACTGTCGTAGCGGAAATGGTGTCCCCGGACCTTCCGGGGACATCCCAGTCCGATCACACACCGTGCATAAGCGCGTTCGCGCACCGTCAAACAGGAGACCTACGTGTCTGTAAAGATCGGCATCAACGGCTTCGGCCGCATCGGCCGCAACTACTTCCGTGCCGCCCTGGCTCAGGGCGCCGACCTCGACATCGTCGCGGTGAACGACCTCACGGACAACAAGACGCTCGCCCACCTGCTGAAGTACGACTCGGTCGCCGGCACCCTCGACGCCACCGTCGAGTACGACGACGACCACATCATCGTCGGCGGCAAGGCGATCAAGGCGTTCGCCGAGCGCGACCCCGCCAACCTGCCATGGGGGGAGCTGGGAGTCGACATCGTCATCGAGTCGACCGGCTTCTTCACCAAGGCAGCGGACGCGCGCAAGCACATCGAGGCCGGGGCGAAGAAGGTGATCATCTCGGCTCCAGCGACCGACGAAGACGCGACGTTCGTCATGGGCGTGAACGAGGACACGTACGATCCCGAGCGTCACAACATCATCTCGAACGCGTCCTGCACCACGAACTGCCTCGCGCCGCTCGCGAAGGTGTTCAACGACGCATTCGGCATCGAGCGCGGCCTCATGACGACGGTGCACGCGTACACCGCAGACCAGAACCTCCAGGACGGACCCCACAAGGACCTGCGCCGAGCACGTGCCGCTGCGATCAACATCGTGCCCACGTCGACGGGTGCTGCGAAGGCGATCGGCCTCGTGCTGCCCGAGCTCGTCGGCAAGCTCGACGGGTTCGCGCTGCGCGTTCCGGTGCCCACGGGGTCGATCACCGATCTCACCGTCACCTCCTCGCGGCCGGTCACGGTCGACGAGGTGAAGGCAGCCTACAAGGCGGCCGCCGAAGGCCCGCTCAAGGGCATCCTCAAGTACACCGAAGACGAGATCGTCTCGAGCGACATCGTGTCCGACCCGTACTCCTGCATCTTCGACGCCGGGTTGACCCGAGTGATCGGCGATCAGGTGAAGCTGTCGGGCTGGTACGACAACGAGTGGGGGTACTCGAGCCGCCTGGTCGACCTCACCGAGTACGTCGCAGAGCGTCTCTGAGCGCCGCCGTGACCCTGCGAACGATCGAAAGCCTCGGTCCGCTCGCCGGCAAGCGCGTCGTCGTCCGATGCGACCTGAACGTCCCCCTCCAGGACGGGGTCATCACGGACGACGGCCGCGTGCGGGCGTCGACACCCACCCTCGAGGCGCTCACCGCCCAAGGCGCGCGCGTCATCGTCGTCTCCCATCTCGGTCGCCCCGACGGTGCCCCCGACCCCGAGTACAGCCTCGCGCCGGTCGCGACGCGACTCGGCGAACTCATCGACGCTCCCGTCGGGTTCGCGACCGACACGGTCGGAACGGATGCCGCGACCAAGGTCGAGGCACTGCACGACGGTGAGGTGCTGGTGCTCGAGAACCTGCGCTTCAATCGGGGCGAGACCTCGAAGAACGAGGCGGAGCGAACGGCATTCGCCGGCGAACTCGCCTCCTTCGCCGACGCAGTCGTCTCCGACGGTTTCGGCGTCGTGCACCGCAAGCAGGCCAGCGTGTACGAGCTCGAGCAGCTCCGCCCGAGCGCGGCCGGCCTGCTCATCGCCTCGGAGCTGGACGTGCTCGACCGCCTGACGGAGTCGCCCGACCGGCCGTACACGGTCGTGCTCGGCGGCTCCAAGGTCTCCGACAAGCTGGGCGTGATCGCCCACCTCCTTCCGCGTGTCGACGCCCTCCTCATCGGCGGCGGCATGCTGTTCACATTCCTCGCCGCGCAGGGCCACAAGGTCGGATCGAGCCTGCTCGAGGCAGACCAGATCGACACGGTGAACGGTTACCTGGCCGAGGCGAAGGAGCGGGGTGTCGACATCCTGCTGCCGACCGACGTCGTGGTCGCGGAGTCGTTCTCGGCCGATGCCGAGCACGTCGTGACTGCGGCCGATGCGATCGAAGAGACGCCGTTCGCGGCATCCGGCCTCGGACTCGACATCGGACCCGACACGGCGGCTGCGTTCGCAGAGCGCATCCGCAACTCCCGCACGGTGTTCTGGAACGGACCGATGGGCGTCTTCGAGCTCGCCCCGTTCGCGGCCGGCACGCGCGTCATCGCCGAGGCGCTCACCGATGTCGAGGGCCTCAGCGTCGTGGGCGGCGGCGACTCCGCGGCGGCCGTGCGGCAACTCGGATTCGACGACGACCAGTTCGGTCACATCTCGACGGGCGGAGGCGCGAGCCTCGAGTTCCTCGAGGGCAAGAAGCTCCCCGGACTGGAGGTCCTCGGATGGCAGTGAAGCGCACCCCGTTCATCGCAGGCAACTGGAAGATGAACCTCGACCACCTTCAGGCGATCGCGTTCGTGCAGAAGCTGGCGTGGTCGCTCGCCGACGCCAGGCACGACTTCGCCGACGCGGAGGTCGCCGTGTTCCCTCCATTCACCGACCTCCGTTCGGTGCAGACACTCGTGGCCGCCGACTCGCTCCCGCTCGCGTACGGCGCGCAGGACGTCTCGGCGCATGACTCCGGTGCGTACACCGGAGAGGTCTCGGGTGCCTTCCTCGCGGCTCTCGACTGCGGGTACGTCATCATCGGGCACTCCGAGCGGCGGACGTACCATCATGAGACCGATGCGATGGTCAACGCGAAGGTGCTGGCGGCGCATCGCCATGGGCTCGTCCCGGTGGTGTGCGTCGGTGAGACGGCCGAAGACCTCGAGCAGCACGGCGCCAGCGCGGTGCCGGTGAGGCAGCTGCGCGCTGCCCTCGAGGGTGTCGACGGATCGAAGGCCCTCGTCGTGGCGTACGAGCCGGTCTGGGCGATCGGCTCCGGTCAGGCTGCGACGCCCGAACAGGCCGAGAAGGTCGCGGCGGCGCTGCGGGACGTCATCGCCGAGTTGCTCGGACAGGACGTCGCCGATGCGACCCGCATCCTGTACGGCGGTTCGGTCAAGGCCACGAACATCGCATCGTTCCTGCGGGAGCCGAACGTCGACGGGGCACTCGTCGGCGGTGCAAGCCTCGACATCGAGGAATTCACGAGCATCGTCCGATTCAAGAAGCACGTCGGCGCCTAGCCTTCGAGGCGGCATCCCGCCGTCCCGCTATACTCGTATGCGGCAACGACCCCCAGTCGTCGTGCCCGGAAAGGTTCACCGTGGAGATTCTCCAGGTCGTCCTGCAGGTGCTGCTCGGTCTCACCAGCCTCCTGCTGACGCTGCTCATCCTCCTGCACAAGGGTCGCGGCGGCGGTCTGTCCGACATGTTCGGCGGCGGCGTCACGTCGAGCCTCGGCGCATCCGGCGTGGCCGAGCGCAACCTCAACCGGATCACCGTCATCCTCGGACTCGTGTGGGTCGCATGCATCGTCGTGCTCGGCCTCATCACGAAGTTCGACGCCGGAATCTGACGAGGAGGGTCTCATGGCATCCGGAAACAGTGCCATCCGCGGCTCGCGCGTCGGCGCGGGCCCGATGGGGGAGCAGGACCGTGGATTCCACGCCGACCGTATCGCGGTCAGCTACTGGGACGCGCAGGGCAACGAGACCGTGCGGTACTTCGCGGCGAACCTGCCCGAAGAGGAGATCCCCGACGTCATCGACAGTCCCTCGACCGGCCTGCCGGCCGGGCGGGACAAGGACAATCCTCCGTCGGTGTCGAAGCTCGAGCCCTACAAGACGCACCTCGCCTACGTGAAGGAGCGCCGCACCGATGAGGAGGCGGCGGCCCTGCTCGAAGAGGCGCTGACACAACTGCGCATTCGCCGCGGTCAGGTGGCTCCCGAGGAGTGACGACACCGAACGGTGGAGATGCGGGCGGATTCCGCATCATGACGGGCCAGCCGATCGGCTGGCCCGTCGTCGTCTCCGGCACCGAACGGATCGACGCCCGACAGGTCAGATGTCGCGCGCGATGAGCGACTCGGGGACCTCGGCCGCGGCATCCGAATCGACGAAGAACACCGTGCGACGTCGCCCCTTGATCCCGGCGACCGGCACCTCGTCGCGGCTGGCCCCGGCGAGGGCGAGACCGAGCGCTGACGCCTTGTCGGCGCCGGCCAGCACGAGCCAGATGCGCTGCGACGAATTGATCACCGGTCGCGTCAGGCTGAGGCGCTCGGGCGGCGGCTTCGGCGAGTTCCTGACGGGGATGACCGTGCGGTCGGTGACCCGGATGCCCGAGCGGTGCGGGAAGAGCGACGCGATGTGACCGTCGGGCCCGACGCCCAGGAACGTGATGTCGAAGATGGGATGCGGCAGGCCATCGACGCCGTGCTGCGCAAGTTCGGCCGCAGCCGTCTCGGCCGCCTCGTCGAGTGAGAGGCCGGAGTCGGACGCCGGGAAGGGATGGAGGTTCTCGGCCGGCAGGTCGAGGTCGTCGAGCAGCGCGACCCTGGCCTGCTCGTCGTTGCGCTCCTCGTCGCGTGCGGGAACCCAGCGCTCGTCGCCCCACCAGAAGTGCACGCGCGACCAGTCGATGCTCGTGCGCGCCGGCGAGGCCGCGACCGCTTCGAGCACGGCAGCGCCCATCGAGCCACCCGTCAGGACGACGTGCGCGACCGCCTGCTCGTCGAGGATGTCGAGCATCTTCGTGATGAACCGGGCGGCGACGGACCCTGCCAGCGACACCTTGTCGGGATGGACCAGGACGCGTCGCTCATTCGTCATGCACGGACTCCTTCGGCCTCGACGTCTCCGAGCAGCGCGAGGCCGCTCGTGATGACCTCACCGTACAACTCATCGGGGTCGAGGCGGCGGAGTTCATCGGCGAGGCAGTCGCGCAGGTTGCGCCGCGGCAGTGCCACGTCGTGGACCGGCTGCCCGGGTTGGCGCAGCGTGGCGACGCCCGGGACGTCGCGCACCAGCTCGATCGTTCCGCCCTCGCGCTCGAGTTCGACGCCGTGGATGCCGTGCGACCCTGACTCGCCGCTGGTGAGCACGCAGGAGCTGGGAGTGTCGAGCTGCAGGCGCAACCACGCCGCGAGGAGGGTCGTCGACGGGGATGCGATCGCACCGGTGACGCGTACGCCGGTGATCGGCTCGTAGGGCGGCTGGTCGAGCACGGCGGCGAGCTGCGCCCTCCAGAGCGTGAGACGAGTCCAGGCGAAGTCGGCGTCGCCCGGGCGATAGCTCGTCGCGAGCGCCTGGAGTGCGGCCTGCGGGTCGGGCTGCGTCGAGGCATCCGTGATCCTCCGCTGCGCGATGCGGCCCAGGGGCGACTCACCGGGCACATCGGGTGCGGAGCCCGGCCACCAGACGACGACCGGGGCGTCGGACAGGAGCAGCCCCATGACGAGGCTCTCCTCGTTGCGTGCGGCATCGCCGCGTGCGCGCAGCACGATGACCTCGCTCGCGCCGGCGTCGCCGCCGACGCGGATCTCGGCGTCCAGCCGTGCCGCCACATCGGCGGAGTCGGCTGGATCGCGCGAGATGACGATGACGCGCATGGGATGCTCGCGGGAGGCGTCGTTCGCCGCCTCGATGGCCTCCTCGATGCCATCGTGCGCGGTCGCGATCACGAGGGTGAGCACACGGCCGAGCGCGACGACGCCGCCCTCCTCGCGGATCTTGACGAGGGTCTTGGACACCTGGCTGGTGGTGGTGTCGGGAAGGTCGACGATCATGGGCGCCTCCAGGTTCGGCCGTCGCGTGCGAGGAGCTCGTCGGCCGAGGCGGGTCCCCAGGTTCCGGGCTGGTACTGCTCGGGTCGGCCCTGCGTGGCCCAGAACTCCTCGATGGGGTCGAGGATCTTCCAGGAGAGCTCCACTTCCTCCTGGCGCGGGAACAGCGGCGGATCGCCCAGCAGCACGTCGAGGAGCAGGCGCTCGTAGGCCTCGGGGCTCGCCTCGGTGAAGGCGTGCCCGTACCCGAAGTCCATGGTCACGTCGCGCACCTGCATGCCGGCTCCGGGCACCTTCGAACCGAAGCGGATCGTGACGCCCTCGTCGGGCTGCACCCGGATCACCAGGGCCTTCTGGCCCAGTTGGGAGGTCTGGCTGTCGGCGAAGACCTGCTGGGGTGCTCTCTTGAACACGACCGCGATCTCGGTGACGCGCCGGCCGAGGCGCTTTCCGGCTCGCAGGTAGAACGGCACGCCCGCCCACCTGCGAGTTCCGATGAGCAGCTTCATCGCAGCGTAGGTCTCGGTCGTCGACTGCGGGTTCATGCCCTCCTCTTCGAGGAATCCGACGACCTTCTCGCCGCCCTGCCAGCCTCCCGTGTACTGACCGCGGGCGGTCCCGGTGGCGAGGTCGTCGGGAAGCCGCACGGCGGCGAGGATCTTCTCCTTCTCGGCGCGCAGATCGCCGGCCCGGAACGAGATCGGCTCTTCCATCGCCGTGAGGGCGAGCAGCTGCAGCAGGTGGTTCTGGATGACATCTCGCGCCGCGCCGATGCCGTCGTAATACCCGGCACGACCGCCCACGCCGATGTCCTCGGCCATGGTGATCTGCACGTGGTCGACGTAGTTGGCGTTCCAGATGGGCTCGTAGAGCTGGTTCGCGAACCGCAACGCCAGGATGTTCTGGACCGTCTCCTTGCCGAGGTAGTGGTCGATGCGGAACACCGCGTCGGGTGGGAAGACCGACGCGACCACTTCGTTCAGCTCTTGAGCCGACTTCAGGTCGGATCCGAACGGCTTCTCGATGACGACACGCCGCCAGCGGTCGTCGCCCTGCTCGGCGAGCCCCGAGCGCTTCAGCTGCTCGGTCACGAGCGGGAACGACTTCGGCGGGATCGAGAGGTAGAACGCGTGATTGCCCATGGTTCCGCGCTCTCGGTCGAGATCCGACACGACGGTGCGCAGGCGGTCGAATGCCGCGTCATCGTCGAAGTCTCCCTGGACGAAGCGGATGCCCCGGGCGAGCTGCTTCCACACCTCCTCGTGGAAGTCGGTGCGGGCGTACTGCTTCACCGCGTCGTGGACGACCTGCTCGAAGTCCTCGTTGTTCCAGTCGCGCCGAGCGAAGCCGACGAGCGCGAATCCCGGTGGGAGGAGCCCGCGATTGGCGAGGTCGTAGACCGCCGGCATGAGCTTCTTGCGCGACAGGTCGCCGGTGACCCCGAAGATGATGAGGCTCGATGGCCCGGCGATGCGGTTGAGGCGGAAATCCTTGGGCGAGCGCAGCGGGTTGTGGTCCGCCGAGATCGGTGCAGGAGGCATCGGTCCTTCCCCAGCGATCAGGCGATCGCGTCGAACAGCGTCGCGAGGTTCGCGGCGGCATCCGTCAGCGTGAGCGTGAGGACCGGGCGGCCATGATCGGCGAGCACGCTGGCATCGCCGGACGCCTGCGCGGAGATGAGTTGGCCGAACGTGAACGGGAGCCCTGGGATCTCGAGGTCGACGGCCGGCACCTCGGTGATCTGGAGGAACACCCCGACCGCGGGCCCGCCCTTGTGGAACTGGCCCGTCGAGTGCAGGAACCGGGGACCCCACCCGAACGTGACCGGGCGCCCCGCGCGCGCGGCGAGCAAGTCGCGGATGCGAGCGACCTCGGGGTGCGCGACCCGGTCGACGTACGCCTGCACCGAGAGGTATCCGTCTGCTGGGATCTCCTCGAGCAGCACGTCGATCGCCGATGACAGGTCGCTGGCGGCGCCGATGATGTCGGGCGTGCCCCGGACCTCGATGCCGTCGGCCACGAACGCGGCCGGTGACGGCTCGGGGCGCGCGTCGAGGAGGCCGCGAGCGGCCACCTTCGCGGATTCGACATCGGGTTGGTCGAACGGGTTGATGCCGAGCAGGCGACCGGCGACCGCGGTCGCGTACTCCCAGACGAGCAACTGCGCGCCGAGTGTGCCCGAGACACGGATGTCGCCCGACTTGTCATGCGCGAAGATCTCGTCGCCCGCGTCGTCGACGAGCCGCACGACCTGCACGTCGGCGAGTCGCTCCCCGGAGCCCGTCGAGGCGGAGAGCTCGGGCGCATCCCGGTCGACGACCACGGGCAGGATGCCGGTGCCCTCCTTGCCCGTCGACTCGGCGATGAGCTGCTCGGCCCAGTCGGCGAAGCCGACGATGTGGGTGCCGTCCGCGACGATGGCGAGCTTGTCGCGCCGGGGCTCCGTCGCGGCGATGGCGGCGCCGAGTACGAGACCGGGATTCTCGGGACTGTCGATCGCGAGCGAGAGCTCGATCGTCTCAGCCTCATCGAGGATCTCGCCGATGTCGGCCCCGGCGAGGCCTGACGGGACGAGGCCGAACGCGGTGAGGGCGGAGTAGCGGCCACCGACGTCGGGGTCGGCGTTGAACACCCGGTAGCCCGCCTCGCGAGCAGACCGGTCGAGCGGAGAACCCGGATCGGTGACGACGATGATGCGGCCGGCGGGATCGATGCCCGCGGTCCGGAACGCGTGCTCGTAGACGCGGCGGGCGCTGTCGGTCTCGACGGTCGAGCCCGACTTCGACGAGACGACCAGGGCGGTCTGCTCGAGTCGATCGTTCAGGGCGGCACGCACCTGACCCGGTTCGGTGGTATCGAGCACGGTGAGCTCGACCCTCGCCGTGCGGGTGATCACCTCGGGAGCCAGCGAGGAGCCGCCCATGCCCGCGAGGACGAT
This sequence comes from Agromyces sp., assembly GCA_036378815.1. Classification (GTDB taxonomy): domain Bacteria; phylum Actinomycetota; class Actinomycetes; order Actinomycetales; family Microbacteriaceae; genus Agromyces. Next base: position 18,635 of record DASUVU010000104.1, read on the forward strand.
GTGCGTGACGCCGTCGCCCTCGAGTTGCTCGCGGAGCGCCTCGATCTCGGCGACCAGCGGTCGCGAAACGGCGACGGCCTCGGTCCACCCGAGCCGCTTGGACGCCTCGGCCTCGGCCTCGGGGCCCCACAGCGCCGCGTCCTGGGCGGTGATCCCGCTCGCGACCAGATCGGCGACGAGGGTCGGGACCGTGCGACGAACCGCGTCTGCCGCCGCCCCGCTCACCGAGATGCGGAAGCTCATCGTGCTGCCTCCAGCGCAGCCCGCACGGTGTCGAGCAGCTCGCCCCACGAGACGCTGAACTTCTCGACGCCCTCGCGCTCGAGCACCGCCGTGACGTCGTCGTAGTCCACGCCCACCTTGGCGAGTGCGTCGAGGACTCGGCCGGCCTCGTTGTACGCGCCGGTGACGGTGTCACCGCGGATCTCGCCGTGGTCGTAGACCGCCTCGAGGGTCTTCTCGGGCATCGTGTTGACGACGCCGGGGGCCACGAGTTCGGTCACGTAGAGCGTGTCGGGAAGTGCGGGGTCCTTGACGCCGGTCGACGCCCACAGTGGACGCTGGCGGTTGGCGCCCGCGGCGAGCAGTGCTGCCGCACGATCGGTGGCGAACTCCTGCTCGTACAGCTCGTAGGCCAGTCGCGCGTTGGCCACGCCGGCCCGGCCCTTCAGCGCGAGCGCCTCCTCGGTGCCGATCGCGTCGAGGCGCTTGTCGATCTCGGTGTCGACGCGCGACACGAAGAACGACGCCACCGACCGGATCGTGCTGAGGTCGATGCCGGCCTCCCTCGCCTGCTCCAGCCCGGCGAGGTAGGCCTCGATGACGCCGCGGTACCGGTCGAGGCTGAAGATGAGCGTGACGTTGACGCTGATTCCGGCGGCGGTGGCCGCGGTGATCGCGTCGAGTCCCTCGACGGTCGCAGGGATCTTGATCATGACGTTCGGGCGGTCGACCGTCGCCCAGAGCTGCTTCGCCTGCGCGATGGTTCCTGCCGTGTCATGGGCGAGGCCGGGGGCGACCTCGATCGAGACGCGCCCGTCGACGCCGCCGGTCGCGTCGTACGTCGGACGGAGGACGTCGGCGGCGGTGCGCACGTCGTCGGTGATGATCTCGAACACGGCCGGTTCGAGGTCGGTGCCGGCCTCGGCGAGGTCGTGGAGGTGCTCTCGGTAGCCGTCGCCCTTCGCGAGGGCATTCGCGAAGATCG
>DASUVU010000105.1:0-8461 GCA_036378815.1 Agromyces sp.
GTACACGGCTGCGGGGCTCGACCCCGACATCGTCCTCGTGCGGGAGGCCGCATGAGCCTCGTCCTCGGTGCGGCACTCGGACTCGGGCTGCTGCTCGTCGTGTCGCCACTGCTGTGGCCGGGCGCGCGAGTGCGCGCCTCATCCGGGGCATCCCGACGGTTCCGCGACGAGCTCGCGCTGGCCGGGCTCGGCAACGTGCCGGTTCCCGTCATCATCGTCGTCAGCGGCGTGCTGGCCGTCGTCGGGGGCGCACTCGCGCACGCGGCACTCGGGATCCCCGCGCTGTCCGCCATCGGATCGGTACTCGGTGGCGTGGTGGTTCCCATGCTCGTGAAGGCGAGGGCGACCCGGCGCCGTGCGACGAATCGGGCGGTCTGGCCCGACGTCGTCGACCACCTCGTCGCATCGGTGCGCTCGGGAATGCCGCTTCCCGACAGCGTCGGTGCGTTGGCTGAACTCGGGCCCGCGGCGACGCGGAGTGCGTTCGCCGCATTCGATGCCGACTACCGGCGCACCGGCAACTTCTCGGTCAGCCTGGATCGGCTCAAGGAGGAACTCGCCGATCCGGTCGCCGACCGCATCCTCGAGACGCTCCGCATGGCACGCGAAGTGGGCGGCAGCGACCTCACGGCGGTGCTCCGCGGCCTCGCCGGGTACCTCCGCGAAGACACCGCCGTCCGCGCAGAGGTGGTCGCGCGTCAGTCATGGATCCGCAACGCCGCCCGCCTGGGTGTGGCAGCTCCATGGCTGCTCCTGCTGGTGCTCGCTTCGCGACACGAGACGCTCGCGGCCTACGATTCCGCGGCGGGTGCCGCGCTCATCGTGGTCGGGGCCGTCACCACCGCCGTCGCCTACCGCAGCATGATCGCGCTCGGCCGTCTGCCCGAGGAGCGTCGATGGTTCCGCTGAGTTCGCTTGCTCCCATCGCGGTTGTCCTGGGCGTGACCCTTGGACTCGGGTTGTGGCTCGTCCTGTCCGTAGTTCCCCGGATCGGTCGACCGCGACTCGTCGAACGCGTCGCTCCGTATGTCGCTGATCTCTCCGCAGAGGCACGGTCCATGCTCGGGCGCCGTCCGGCCGACCCGACGCCCGTGCTCGGCCTCGTTGTCACGCCGCTGGCGCAAGCGCTTCGAAAGGTCGCCTTCGACTGGCTCGGTGGGCACGAGGTGATCGCGAAGCGGCTCCGACAGGCGGGCTCATCGTCGAGCGTCGATCGGTTCCGCGGCGAGCAGCTCGCCTGGGCGGCGGCCGCAGGGGTGATCGCCGCGACATCCGCCCTCACCGTGCCGACGTTCGTGGTCCTCCCGACCATTGTCCGCGTGGCGATGCCGTTCATCGCGGCAGCGATCGGGGTCGCCCTGTGCGACTGGATCCTGCAACGGCGCGCGCGCCGTCGCCTCAGCCGCATCTCCGCCGAGCTTCCGACGGTCCTGGAGTTCCTCACGCTGAGCCTCACTGCCGGCGAGGGAATGCTCGACGCGATCCGCCGGGTCGCGGGCGCCGGCTCGGGCGAGCTTTCGCGGGAGTTCACCGACGTGGTGACCGCCGTCGGCACCGGGGTGCCGTTCAGTCGGGCCCTCACGGAGCTTCGCGACGGTCTCGACCACCCCGCCCTGTCGCGAGCGCTGGACCAGGTGCTCGGCGCGCTCGAGCGAGGAGCGCCTCTCGCGTCGGTGTTGCGCGCTCAGGCCGGTGACGCACGCGAGGAGGCGAAGCGCACGATCATCGAGCTCGCCGGGCGCAAGGAGATCGCCATGTTGGTGCCGCTGATCTTCCTGATCCTGCCGGTGACGGTCGCGTTCGCGCTGTTTCCCGGGTACCTGGTGCTGCAGGCGGGGTTCTGATGATCGCAAGACGACGGCGACGCACCGCGGGGTGCTCCGAGGAGAGGAATGCAGGAGATGCGGGGAATGCGGGGTTTCGACGTGCGAGAGCGAGTCGCGACGCGGTTGGGCGACGAGCGAGGCGATGTTCCGGGCTGGGTGCTCATCACCCTCATGACGGCAGGGCTGGTGATCTTGATCTGGGGCCTGGCCGGTCCGGCGCTGAGCGGAGTGTTCGACCAGGCGATCAGCCGCGTGATGGGATTCTGACGCTGCGCGACGAACGCGGCTCCGCGGTGGCGGAGTTCACGCTCGTCGGCATCCTGATCACGGTGCTCGCGCTCGCGGTCGTGCAACTCGCGCTCGCCCTGCATGTGAGGAACACGCTGCTCGATGCCGCCGCCGAGGGAGCCCGGCACGCGGCACTCGCCGGGTCATCGACCGGCGACGGAGTGGGGCGCACGAGAGACCTGATCGCCGCCGCCATCTCGGCGGACTACGCGCGGGATGTCACCTCGACGGTCTCGACCGTCGGCGGTGACCGCACGATCCGGGTGACGGTGCGCGCGACCCTTCCCGTGGTCGGCCTGCTCGGCGTCGAACGCGGGCTGGAGGTCTCGGGCCATGCCGTGGTCGAGTCGTTGGGCTGAGTGGCGACCTGGCTCGGGGCGCGTCGCTGCGACATCCCTCGACGACGCAGAACGCGGATCGGCGTCACTGGAGTTCCTGACCGTGGGCATGGTGCTGCTCGTGCCACTCGTCTACCTCGTGCTCGCGGTCGCTGCCATCCAGGCGGGCGCGCTCGGGGTGGAAGGGGCGGCCCGACATGCCGCGCGGGTCGCGGTGCTGACCGTCGATGACGGCGCATCGGATGCCGCAGTCGACCGGGCCGTGCGTGTGACGTTCGCCGACTATGGGATCGATCCAGCGACGGCATCCGTCACCGTCACCTGCGACCGTGCGGACTGTCGTGCGCCCGGAACCCGAGTCGGGGTCACCGTGCGCGCTCGTGTCGAGCTGCCCCTCGTGCCCGACTTCCTCGCACTCACCGCCGTCGGCAGTGTGCCGATCGAAGCGAGCGCGACGCAGACCGTCTCCCGCTTCGCCGGGAGCGCGCCATGAGACGGATGCCTCGACGACGACCTATCGGCGACGAGAGAGGATCGACGCTCCTGCTCACGATCTTCTACTGTTTCCTGGGTCTGTCGTTGGTGCTGGTCGTCGTCTCGGCGACGACGCTCTACCTCGAGCGCAAGCGCCTGTTCACGCTCGCAGACGGCGCCGCGCTCGCCGCCGCCGAGGCGTGGAGCCTCGATTCCGTGCGCGTCGACGGCGATCGGCTCGACGTCGCACTCGACGATCCCGAGGTGAGCACGGCGGCGATCGCGTACCTGGAAGCCGCGGCGACCGAGCTCGACGACGTGCGACTGGTGCGTGCGGCATCCGACGACGGGCGCAGCGCGACCGTCACCCTGCGCACGACCTGGGAGGCGCCCATTCACACCGAACTCCTCCCGCTCACGGTGCCGATCGAGGTCACCGTGACGGCGCGTTCGGTGTTCCACTGAGCCCGTCGACCCCGCTTCGTCGGACAGGACTCCGTCGTGCGGTTGACTGGAGGCATGACGATCGAGCTCACCGACCACTTCCGACGTATCCTCGCCGCACCCGTGTTCGGCCACCTGGCGACCATGCGTCGCCACGGCAGTATCCAGGTGAACCCGATGTGGTTCGAGTTCGACGAGGCATCCGGTGCCATCCGCTTCACCCACACGAGCAAACGAGGCAAGTTCAAGAACCTGCAGGACGATCCGCGGATGACGCTCGAGGCGCTCGATCCCGAGAACCCGCTGCGCTACGTCGAGGTGCGGGGCCGACTCGCCGAGGTGATCCCCGACCCCGAAGGCGACTTCTACGTGCACCTCGGGCGCCGGTACGGGAACGCCGAGCAGCAGGCGCCCGCCGACAAGGCCGACCGCGTCATCCTCGTGATGCAGATCGAGAAGGTCACGGGGCGCTGAGCATGAGCACCGACCGGTTCGGCACCGCGGGCCCTCGTCGCACGTCGCTGCTCGCGATCATCGGGCTGGTTCTCGCGGTCGGCGCGATCTTCCTCCCCGCCGTCGGCGCCATCGTGCTCGGCGCGGCCGCGGTCGTGCTCGGGCTGCTCGCGCGTCGCAAGTTGAAGCAGGATCCGAGCACGGGCCCGTCGTGGGTGTCGCTCACCGCCATCGTCCTCGGGGGTTTCGTGGCCCTGAGCCAGGCCGTGCTGCTCGGAAGGTTCCTCATAGCAAGCTGACCTGAGGCGTCGCGGGCCGACCCGAGGCTTCGCGGGCCGACCCGAGCCGCGCCATGATGGAACGCATGGCGACCGACGCGCTCACCGCCGTGGCCGACGAGCTCTACGATCTCGTGCCCGACGAATTCACGGCGGCGCGCAATGCCCGCGCGAAGGAGGCGAAGGCCGACGACCGCGGGCTGTCCGACCGCATCACGCAGCTGAAGAAGCCCTCACCCGCAGCGTGGATCGTCAACCGCCTCGTGCGCGAGTACGCCGACGCCATCGACGAGCTGTTCGACCTCGGCGACGACCTCCGGCAGGCGCAGGCCGACGGCGACGGGAAGGCGCTCACGACCCTCGGCGCACAGCGTCGCAAGCTCGTTTCGACGCTGGTCGCCCGTGCGATCGAGCTGGCGGATGCCGCCGACCGGTCGCCCTCACGCGCCGTGCTCGACGAGGTCGAGCAGACCCTGATCGCCGCAACCGTCGATGCAGCCGCCGAGGCCGCGGTGCGTACGGGTCGGCTCGTGCGGAGCCTGCAGGCGGTCGGCTTCGAGGACGTCGATCTCGACGGAGCGGTCGCGGGGGAGACCTCCGATCGCGCGCCGACGAAGCGACGGCCCGCCGCTCGAGCGACGGCGACGGCGAAGAAGGGGCCCGCGAAGAAGACGCCGGGGCGGAAGGGCGAGGCCGGCGAGGATCGCGAAGCCGCGGAGCGCGCCGCCCAGGAGGAACGTGAGGCTGCAGCCAGGGCCGCCCGCGCGGAGGCTGAGTCAGACGTGCGCGACGCACGCGACCGTGCGGAGGCGGCGACCCGCGCGCTCGCCGAGGCCGAGGACCTGCTGCACGCTGCGGAGTGGAACGCCGATGAGCTCCGCGACGAACGCCACGACCTCGAGGCGCGGCTGAAGGAGCTGCGCACCGAGATCGCCGACGCCGAGCGCGACGAGCGAGAGGCCGAGCGGGTTCGCGCGAAGGCCGCCATCGCCGTCGACCGCGCGCGCGACGACGTGGAGGCCGCTGAGGCTGCCCTCGATCAGCTGGGCTGAGCGCTCCTCGGCGCGTCGTCGGCGCCCTGCCGCTGATCGACCCAGGTGAGGATGCCGCCGAGTGCCGCGCCGATCGCCGCAGCGCCGCCGTGGAGGTCGCCGACGACGAGCAGGAACACTGCCCCCAGCAGGCTCAGGCCCGCCAGGAGGCGGGCCGGTCCGCGCCCTGCAACGAGGGCCGCGACCGCCACGGACGCTCCAAGCCCGAACACTGCGACCGAGTTGCCGGCACCGACGGGCTGCACGACGAGACCCCACAGTTGCGCGCCCAGTCCTGAGACCAGGGCGATGAGCGCCCACCGCCCCGCGCCCCAGATCCATTCGGCGATGACTCCGACCACGGCCAGCGCGGCGAGGTTGAAGATCGTGCCGGCGACCCCGCCGTCCTGCACGACGAGCGAGGACCCGAGGCGCCAGGCCTCGCCGCCGAAGATCGCAGTGCGATCACGTTTCAGGACCTCGAGAAGCTCCGGCGCGACCGTCAGCTGCAGGAGGCTCGGCACGCCCACGACGAGCAGCGCGACGATGGTCGCGATCGGTACCCGCCGCCGGCCGCCGCGTGGGCCGCGTTGGCCCAGGAATCCAATCCCCGCACCGGCGGCGAGGGCGAGCACGATGGCCTGGAGCACCGAGGCGAGCGTCTCGTTCACGACTCCAGTATTCCCACACAACGATCCGGCAGCGGCGTGGCGGTCAGTCGGGCGACCGAGGCTGGCGGGGCCGAACGGGCACGAATCGGGGCACGTACCGCCACAGGATCCCGGCGCCGACGAACGCGAGCACGCCCATCGCGCCCGTCGCGACCATGATCGACACGGCCGACGTGACGCCCGCGATGATGAGCGGCGCCGCGGCACCGCCCGCATCGGCGATCGTGCGGAAGGCGCCGAGGAACGGCGCGGGGTTCGCCTTCGGTGCGAGATCGGCGCCGAGCGTCAGGATGACCCCGCTCGTGAGGCCGTTCGCCACGCCGAACAGCACCGCGACGGCGGTGAACCAGATCTCGTTGCCCGGCAGGTCGTGCGTGAACGCGAGCACGAGATGCCCGGTTCCGAGGCCGATCAATCCGGGAATCGCGCTCCACAGCCGGCCGAACCGGTCCATCACCTGACCGCTGATGTAGAACAGCGCGAAGTCGATCGCCGCCGAGACGCCGATGACGAGTGCCGCGGCCTCGGGGGCCATCCCGATCGACACCGCCCACAGCGGCAGGATCACGGTGCGACTCGCCCGGATCGCCGCGAGCACGCCGACGCCGCTGCCGACCCGCAACAGCACCGCGCGATGGCGCACGATCGCCCGGAACACGCCGTGCGACGCGGCATCCGCTTCGGCCTCACCCGCGGTCAGCACGCCGTCGGCGACGGATGCCGCACGCGCGAGCCGCGCGGCGCCGAACACGCGCTCGGGGTCGGGCAGCAGCAGGAGCACGGCGACCACGGCGAAGCAGGACGCGACGAGCATCCAGAACACGACCTCGGATGATCCGGTCCAGGCGATGAGCGCCGCCGCGACGAACGGCCCGACCGCCCAGCCGCCGCGGAACACGCCGCCGAGGGTCGACAGGGCGCGGGCGCGCACTCGTACCGGCACGTAGCTCGCGAGGAACGCGTGCCGAGCGAGTCCGAACACGGCGGTCGCGAGCCCGAGGAGGAGCACGCCGATGCCGAGCGCCAACAGGGTCGGCGACACCAGCGCGATGAGGATGCCCACGACCGCGAGCATCGCCGCGCCGATCATCGCGTTGCGCTCGCCGATGCGTGCGACGAGCGCGCCGGCGGGCAGGTCCCCGATGAGCTGGCCGACCATGAGCATCGCCGCGATGAGTCCGGCGATGGCCAGCGACGCGCCGCGATCCGTGGCGACGATGGGGATGACCGGAATCATCGCGCCCTCTCCCAGCGAGAAGAGGAACGTCGGCAGGTACGCCGGGAGGATGATCGAACGCCAGGTGAACGTGGGCGTCGCGTCGGTCATCATGTCGAAACTACACCGACGTGCGGCTCATCCCTGACGCCCGTCGCGCGCCGGAAGGCCGGTCATGGCCCGGTGCCGACCGTCCCTTGGCGGATGTCCCAGTCGAACGTCACCGGCGTCCCCAGCGAACCGTCGGGCCGCTGTCGTCGGTATTCGAACCGCACCGAACCGAACTCCATCCCCACGGTCTGCTCCACGTCTCCCTCCGCCGTGCCGGTGGTTGCAACCGAGGTGATCCTGAGGTCCTGCATCTTGACGATGAGCCAGGCGTCGCGGCCGCCGTGTCCGCCACCGCGGGTGACGTGCAGCTCGGCCTTCGGAATGCGACGGCTGGATGCCACGGAGCCGAGCAGCCGCGGCGCGGCCGCGTCGAACACGTGCTCCCAGATGAGGGCCGACGGATCGGGTCGACCCGCACCGCCGCCGGAACCGCCACCGGGCCCCTGGGTCGCCGTGACGGACCAGGTCCAGGAGAGCAATTCGATCCAGTCCTCGTGCCCGACCGCCGGTGACTCACCCGGCGCGTCGGCGAAGAACGTGAGGTACGCATGGCCCGACATGTCAGCCCCCTTCAGCGACGAGGCCCCCCGACCTCGCATCCACGGTTCGATTCTGCCGCAGAGCGTGCGCGACTAGGCTGGGGAGGCCATGTTGGATCTTGATCTTTCGCAGGACATCGCGTCGCTGCGCTCCACCTTCCGCGACATCCGCGCCGTCGTCGACGTCGACGCCCTCGAGGCCGAGATCGCCCGGCTCTCGGAGCAGGCCGGCGCCCCCGACCTCTGGGACGACACCGAGAACGCGCAGAAGGTGACCAGTGCGCTGAGTCACCGGCAGTCCGAGCTCGCCCGCGTCAAGAGCATCGATGCCCGCCTCGACGACCTCGAGGTGCTGGTCGAGCTCGCGCAGGAGGCCGGCGATGAGGAGACCGCCGCCGAGGCCCGCGCCGAGCTGGTGGCGCTGCAGAAGACGATCGGCGACCTCGAGGTGCAGACGCTGCTCGACGGGGAATGGGACGACCGCCCTGCCGTCGTCACGATTCGCGCGGGGGCCGGCGGGGTCGACGCCGCAGACTTCGCCGAGATGCTCATGCGCATGTACCTGCGCTGGGCCGAGAAGCACGGCTACAGCGCCACCGTCATGGACACGAGCTACGCCGAGGAGGCCGGCCTGAAGTCCGCGACCTTCGAGGTGAAGGTGCCGTACGCGTTCGGCAACCTGTCCGTCGAGGCCGGTACGCACCGCCTGGTCCGGATCTCCCCGTTCGACAACCAGGGCCGGCGTCAGACGTCGTTCGCAGGCGTGGAGGTGCTGCCGGTGACCGAGGCGAC